>JAKSPH010000028.1 GCA_024404975.1 Clostridia bacterium
GCTATTCTACGAAATGCCTTTTTATTTCGTGTCCATTGCCTTGGGTTCACTTCACACAGGAACGGTTCTTTTTATTGAAAAAATCAGAATTTGGAGAGAAGATAATCGGTGAATTCTTTCGCGGTGGCACCGTCGCGGTTGCCGGTTACAACGACTTTCTTCTCTGCTTCACAAGCGGAAAGCGCGGCGTTCAGTTTGTCGGCGTACGCGGGGAGCGCGATATGGCGAAGGAGCATTTCCACGGCACGGAAGATGCTTTCGGGGTTGGCATAGTCGCCGATCCCCTCCTCAATCATACGGGGGGCAGAGCCGTGGATCGCCTCGAACATTGCATAGGAATCGCCCACGTTTGCGCTTCCGGCAGTGCCGACACCGCCCTGGATCTGCGCCGCCTCGTCGGTGATGATATCGCCGTAGAGGTTGGGGAGAAGGAACACCTGGAACTTGCTTCTGATATCGGGGTTCACAAGATTGGCGGCGGTAATATCGACGTACCAATCCTCGGCGGTAATGTCGGGATAACCCGCGGCAACTTCGTGCGCGATGCGCGAGAAGGCACCGTCCGTCTTTTTCATGATGTTGGCTTTGGTGACGATGGCAACGTTGGTCTTGCCGTTGTTCTTCGCATACTCGAAGGCGGCTTTCGCGATACGACGGGTGCCGAGATCGGTCGTCACCTTGAAGTCCATCGTGAGGTCGTTTCCGACTTCGATGCCGCGGGAGCCGAGAACGTACTCACCCTCGGTGTTCTCACGGTAGAAGATCCAGTCGATGCCGAGTTCGGGAACGGAAACGGGGCGCACGTTGGCGTAGAGGTCGAGTTCACGGCGCATGGCAACGTTCGCGCTTTCGAGCGTTCCGCCCTTAGGTGTGGTGGTCGGACCTTTCAGAAGCACGTCCACGGTCTTGATCTTGTCAAGAACCTCAGTGGGGAGAGCCTGTCCCTTTGCCATGCGGTTTTCAAGAGTGAGTCCCGCGATGGGTACAAGCTCGATCTTTCCGTCAGCGATCTTGTCGGCAAGGAGGGTTTCAAGAACGCGCTTTGCCTCAGCCACGATGATCGGGCCAATGCCGTCACCGTCGATGATACCGACGCGGATCTTCTCCTGCTTGGTGAAATCTTTGGCGGCGGGAGCGGTTGCCATATTATCACAACGAACGAGTTGTTCTTCCAAAAGTTTTCTGTATGCCGCGACGGCGGACTCTACCATTTCAGTACGGTTAGTCATAGATTTTCTCCGATATTTGTAAAGTTTTGTTTTAATTTCCGCTGATTTTCGTGTAGGCAAGAAGTCCGCCCGCCTTCAGAATGGCTTTCTGACGGTCGGTGAAATCTGCGTTCAAACGGAAAGATCTTCCGGTGGTCTTGTCAGTCAGAACGATCTTTCCGCTGTCCATTCCGGCGAATACGTCGGACAGTACGAGCTCATCTCCCTGCGAGAGTGCCTCATAGTCATCGGTATTTTCGAAGGTCAGGGGCATGATACCCGCGTTGATGAGGTTCGCCACGTGGATGCGGGCAAAACTCTTGGCGATCACGGCGCGGATGCCGAGATAGAGCGGAACGAGAGCGGCGTGTTCACGGGAGGAACCCTGTCCGTAGTTGGAACCGCCGACGATGATTCCCTTTCCTTTCGCAAGAGCGCGTTCGGGGAAGGTTTCATCCACAACGCCGAAGCAGAACTTGGAGAGATACGGAATGTTCGAACGGTAAGGCAGGATCTTCGCGCCTGCGGGCATAATATGGTCGGTCGTGATGTTGTCGCCGACTTTGAGGATGAGTTCCGCCGAAAGTTCGTTTTCCTGCGGATGCGCATCGGGGAATTTCTTGATATTCGGTCCGCGGAGGATCTCAAGGTCTTTCGCTTCCTCGTGGGAGGCGGGAGCGAGAACCGCGGAGTCGTCAATGCGGAAAGCATCGGGAAGAGTTACCGCGGGCATCGTGCCGAGCAAGGTGGGATCGGTGATCTCGCCCGTGAGCGCGGCGGCAACGGCGGTTTCGGGAGAAACAAGGTAGACTTTCGCGTCGCGGGTGCCGCTTCTGCCCTCAAAATTACGGTTGAAGGTACGGAGGGACACACCTGCGGAATTGGGAGAGAATCCCATACCGATGCAGGGACCGCACGCACATTCCAGCACACGGGCGCCGGATGAGAGAATATCGGTGAGCGCACCGCAATCCGCGAGCATGGAGAGAACCTGTTTGGATCCGGGGGAAACGGAAACGCTGACGGAGGGAGAGATGGTCTTTCCCTTGAGGAGCGCGGCTACTTTGAGCATATCGAGCAAGCTGGAGTTCGTGCAGGAACCGATGCAGACCTGATCGACTTTCGTGCCTTTCAGACTCTCGACGGTAACGACAGCGTCGGGAGAATGAGGACAAGCGATGAGAGGTTTGAGCGTCGAGAGATCAATGTCGATCACACGGTCGTAAACCGCATCGGGATCGGAAGCGAGGGGAGTATATACTTCTTCTCTGCCCTCGGCTTTGAGGAACGCGCGGGTGACTTCGTCGGAGGGGAAAATGGAAGTCGTCGCACCGAGTTCGGTACCCATGTTGGTGATGGTGGCACGTTCGGGAACGGAGAGCGTTGCCACGCCTTCGCCGCCCCATTCAATGATGGAACCGACACCGCCCTTGACGGAGAGGATGCGGAGGATCTCAAGGCTGACGTCCTTCGCGGTAACGAAGGGGCGGAGTTTTCCTTTGAGATTGACTTTGATCATCTTGGGCATGGTGATGTAGTACGCGCCGCCGCCCATGGCGACTGCGACGTCAAGACCTCCTGCGCCGAACGCGAGCATACCGATACCGCCGCCCGTGGGGGTGTGGGAATCGGAACCGATCAGAGTTTTTCCGGGGATGCCGAATCTCTCCAGATGCACCTGATGGCAAATGCCGTTTCCGGGGCGGGAGAACCAAATGCCGTACTTCTTGGCAATGGACTGAATGAAGCGGTGGTCGTCGGCATTTTCAAAGCCGGATTGTAAAGTATTGTGGTCAATATACGCAACAGAGCGCTCGGTTCTCACACGGTCAATGCCCATCGTTTCGAATTCGAGGTACGCCATGGTGCCGGTCGCATCCTGCGTCAGTGTCTGGTCGATTTTCAGAGAGATTTCGGTTCCGGGGATCATTTCGCCCGAAACGAGATGTGCTTTTATGATTTTCTGTGCAATGGTAAGTCCCATGGTGTTATCCTTTCTTGATTACGTGATTGCCGGCGTTGATGATATGAATTTTCATCGCCTCTGCCGCCGCGTCCTTATCTCCCGCGGCGATGGCTTCAAAGATCCGTTTATGCTCGGCGAGGGAGGCGTCGGCACGGCTCTCATTCTGCACGGACGCTTTTCTGAATTTCTGTACCTTATTATGCAAAGGCAGGAGCGTGTCGTAAAGCACGGTGCTTCCGCTGATGCGGTACACGAGTTCATGGAACTTCGAATCCATAAATTTGATCCTGTCCGCATCGCGGCGTTCGACGTAATACTGCTGAAGTTCTAGGGACTCCCTCAACTCTGCGATGTCCTTTTCCGTTCTCTTCTCTGCGGCGAGGGAGGCGGCGATAAATTCGAGACGCTCGCGGATCATATAAATATCTTCGAGATCCTCTTCCGACACGCCGATAATGACGATTCCCTTCGTGGAAATGTCAACGAGGTGTTCCTGTTCCAGACGGCGAAGCGCCTCGCGGATGGGAGTGCGGCTCACGCCGAGGTCCTCTGACAAATGAAGTTCCGTAATGATCTCACCGCGGTTGTATTTACCCGTCAGAATCTCGGATTCCAGACGTTCAAAAACCTGGTCGGCGAGGGATATGGTCTTATGTTCGAACATATTTCTCTCCTCTCAATCGTCCATACGGATGGTGCCGCCCGACAGAAGCAGGATTTTGTCCTCAAGTTCGTGCGAGGACAGAGAAGTCTGTCTGCCGCCTGCGTATTCCGCGTCGATCCATTCTTTCAAACGGATGACAAGGTCGGACTTTTTGTCCACGGCGCGTTCCCCGTCAAGATGATAGTAATCGTTGATCCAATACGCGATCCCCGCAAGGCCGGAGGTCTTTCCGATCATGACGGAGGGCTTGCGCTTGAGGATCTTTTCGGTATCGAAAATGTTATAGATTTCGGGATCTTTGAGAAGTCCGTCCGCGTGGATACCTGCGCGGGTAACGTTGAAGTTCTTTCCGACGAAGGGTGTCATCGGCGGGACCTTGTAGCCGATCTCGTTCTTGAAATACTCCGCGATGTCGGTGATCGCCGTCGGATCCATTCCGTCGAAGGAACCGCGCAAGGAGGCGTACTCGAACACCATGGCTTCCAGGGGAACGTTTCCCGTCCGCTCGCCGATACCGAGCATGGAACAGTTGACGGCACTCGCGCCGTAGAGCCATGCGGCAGTCGCGTTAGAAACCGCTTTATAGAAATCGTTATGACCGTGCCACTCGAGCATATCGCTCGGAACGTCGGAATAGTGCTGCAAACCGTAGATGATACCGGGGACACTTCTCGGCAGGGCGACTTCCGTATACGGTACGCCGTACCCCATCGTGTCGCACGCACGGATCCTGACGGGGATTCCGGCATCTTCACTCATCTTGGTCAGTTCGTTGACGAACGGAACTACAAAGCCGTAGAAGTCTGCACGGGTGATGTCTTCCAGGTGGCATCTCGGCATTACCCCTGCTTCGAACGCCTCAGCAACGGTGGAAAGATAGTAGTTCATGCACTCACGGCGCGTCATTTTCATTTTCTTGAAAATGTGGTAGTCCGAGCAGGAAACGAGGATACCCGTTTCACGGATTCCAAGGTCGCGGACAAGTTTGAAATCCTCTTTGGAAGCGCGGATCCAGGTCGTGATCTCCGGGAATTGCAGACCGAGGTCGCGGCATTCCGCGATCGCCTGTTTATCTTTCTCACTGTAAACGAAGAACTCCGTCTGACGGATCAGACCGTAAGGACCGCCGAGGCGGGAGAGGAGTTTGTAGAGAGCTACGATCTGTTTGACCGTATAGGGTTCGACGGACTGCTGACCGTCGCGGAACGACGTGTCCGTAATCCAGATGTCCTGCGGCATTCCCATCGGCACACGGCGGTGGTTAAAGGGAACTCGGGGAACTTCCGAGTAGGGGTACACCTCGCGGTACAGGTTGGGATCGGGAACGTCCTGCAACGAGTACTTGTAACTGTTTTGTTCAAGCAGGTTTGTCTTTGGAGAAATTTCAAGCACGACAAACACCATCCTTTCCGAAACGTGATAATCCCGATCATACGGAGTTTTCGGTATGCCGGTATCTCCGTATTTCGGTATTTTTGTATTAGTGTATACAATTATACAGCATCGTGTGAAAAAAGTCAAGAGCCGGGATGACGGTTCTGCTATAAAGAAAGTTAAAAACCGAAAAATATTTTTATTGCATAAAAGAATCCGGCAAACGCGGCGGTGCCACGGAACGAAAACGCACCTTGGGCGAACCCTGTAAGGCGGATCCGTCGGGACGCGGCAGAGCGCAGGAGTACCGTCCCGAAAAGGGGGCAAAAAGAAAAAACGGCAGAAATTTTCCGCCGTCTTTGCGTTTTCGGTCTTGGCCTGCTCAAGTATAATCGTCGCCGCCCTGTTTGCGGATATCCATCGTGGTGATATATCCGTTGAGCAGACGGTCGAGTTGGCGAAGGAAGTCCTTTTGCTGATAGATCAGTCTGCCCTGACAGGAGATCCCGCTGTCGAGGGGCATAAGTTCCCTGTCCTTTTCGTTTACCTCATAGAATCCGCGAACTTCCGCAGAAGCGACAAGCACGGTTTCTACCCCCGCCTCCGTCGGTTCGGTGAAATACGGACGGCGTTTGCCGAATATGCCGAGACGGCGAACTTTCACGAAGCCGTTATCATAGATCAAGCCGACGGTGCCTTTGGTGATACCGGGGAGGAATTTTCCCGCGTATTTCTTTTCGCCGATCTCAAAGGCGAAGTCAAGATCCGAAGAACGGGAAAAGACGGAGGCGTAGGGAGAACGGAGCCAATGCAGTTCCGCTCCCGATTCTTCGAACATCGTTTTCATTTCCCAGACGAGTTTCCGACGGCGATTGACCGAACCGATGACCGTAAAAACGGCAATGATAAAAGCGAGGATCAATCCGTATTTCAGAATTCCGTACCCCCACTGATTGATCACGCCGAAAACGGTTTTGAAAACCGCGGCAATCCAAGAGAAGATAATCATAATGAGCTGAACGATGATCATCGGTCTGTCCTCCAAAAGATCGATTTTATCGGGTTATCCCAATTTTTCCAAACAGTTCAAAACTTCTTTTTGCGTTGTGCAGGAATTGATCGCCAGACGGAGTGCCGCCGATCCGCGGAATCCTGCGAAATACTTGGCGACCGTCTTACGGCATTCTTTGACTGCAACGACTTCCCCTTTGTCGGCGACGGCAAGTGCAAGTTGCCGCTCGGCGGTTTCCACGCGCTCGGAAAGGGAGGCACCGACGGGCGTCTTGCCCTCCATGGCGAGGAGAATATCGCGGAAAACGAAGGGGTTTCCGATCGCCTCACGCCCGATCATAATGCCGTCGGCTCCGGTGTCTTTCAACATGGAGAGTGCCGAGTCGGCATCGGTGATATCGCCGTTGGCGATCAACGGAATATGTATACTGTTCTTTACATTTCTGATAAGTTCACGGTTGGCTTCGCCGGAATACATCTGTTTTCTCGTTCTGCCGTGAACGGTGATCCAGGAGGCGCCTCCCGCCTCCGCGGCAAGGGCGCACTCGACGGCGTTGAGAGATTTTTCATCCACGCCGAGGCGGAGTTTTACCGAGATCGGAAGGTCGGTGCTTTCCGTACAGGCGCTGACGATGCGCCGGATCCTGTCGGGGTCTTTCATCAAAGCAGACCCCTCTCCGTTATTAAACACTTTCGGAACGGGGCATCCCATGTTTATGTCGATGGCGAAAGGGGGGCATCCGTCGGGCGTGCCCTTGGAGAGGATCTCCGCCGCTTTAGCGAGAAGATCCGGCTCGGATCCGAACAGTTGCACCGAAACCGTGCCTTCCTCTTCTCTGATCCTCGCGAGAGAAAAGGTCTTTTTATCCCCGAAACAAACCGCCTTTGCACTGACCATTTCCGTCGTTGTCGCTTCCGCGCCGAGGTCGTGGCAGATCTTCCGCATGGCGTAATCGGTGAAACCCGCCATCGGCGCGAGAAATACGCCGTGCGGGAAGTGTTTTCCGTTCAGAATCATATAAGTCGGTAGTCTTTGCCGGAGAAGAGGAGCGGATCAAAATCCGGACCGAGCAAGCGCGAGAGAATTCTGCCGTCGTAAACGTCTTTCAAGGCGTTTGGGGTGAGATTGGTCGAAATGACCGTGCATTTCCCCTGATTCAGACGGGTGTTGAGAAGCTGATAAATGACCGATACGGAGAACGCGCCGGAGAACTCGCTGCCGAGATCGTCGATGATCAGAAGATCCGTATCGAAATATTCACGGCTCCGAGATTCGACTTCTCTGCCGTAGCCGGAATGGAATTTATCGGTCTCAAACGCGGTGATGATG
The DNA here is from genome assembly GCA_024404975.1 of Clostridia bacterium. Lineage (GTDB taxonomy): Bacteria > Bacillota > Clostridia > Oscillospirales > CAG-272 > UBA1740. The sequence goes on from JAKSPH010000028.1 coordinate 7,554, forward strand.
TTCGAAACGCTGTCGTAGATCACGCCGTAGCCCGCTTCCATTACCGTTTTGGCAATGGCGGTGGAGAGGTGGGTTTTTCCCGTGCCGGTCGTGCCGATAAAGAGCAGATTTCTCTTGTGCGAACCGAAGGTTTCGGCAAAGGTTTTGGCGCGTGCGAAGTTGATCTTCATCATCTCGTAATCTTTTTCACGGTCGAAACGCGCGGGATCAAGAACGAAATTTTCGAACGACTGACGGTCGATCAGACCGCCGATGCCGGAGGTACGGATATTCTCGCGGATGAGCATTTTCCTCATGCAGGAACACATTTTCACGTCAACGAATCCCGTATCTTTGCAGATCGGGCAAACGTATTGCGGTTCGGTGTAGTCTGCGGGGAAACCGAGCGACTGCAATACGGCGGCACGTTTTTCCATGAGTTCGCCGCTCCGCTTTTTGATCCCGTCGATGGGTTGTCCCGCCATAGCGGCGGAAAAGATCTTCAAGCCGGTTTTCGTGAGTTCTGCGTCGATCTTCGCGATTTCGGGCGAGAGTTCTCTCACCTGCGCGTTGCGGGCATCGGCTTGTGCTTCCGCCTCGGTACGGCGTTGTTCGATCTCATTTCTGACCTTGGCGTAATTCTCTTTACGGTACATTGTCCGTCCTGCCTTTCGCTTTACTCTTTTTCGCTTTTGCCGTAACTGCGTTCCAGCACGTTTTGGAACGCCTCTTCGGGATCATAATTCGAAATGCCGGGATCGGCTTTCTTCCTTCCCGGACGTTTCTTTTCGGGAATGATCTCTTCCGGACGGGTCTGCATGTGGTATTTCTCACACGCCTCGACGGTCGACAATCCCGCGTTGTGCCACGCGGTCACGATCTTATCCATGTAAGCGGCGCTGTATCTTCCCGCCCCGCGGACGGTGAAATCGTAAGCAAGTGTCAGTATTTCGTTTCCGTAGCCGTACACTTCCGACCAACGGGCGAACGCTTCTTTCTCCTGTGCGGTAAGGTTTCTGTCACGGATGCCGCAGATCTTCATAACGTTCCATTCGCACTTCATCTTCTGATTGCGGTCGAGGAAGAATTCCTGCAATTCTGCGGAAGAAGTAAGTCCCTGCGAAACGTATTTGACAACACGGTCCGTCAGAGTACGGACGGTGGGATTTTTGAGATTCTGCATATCGTTGAGAACCAGAACGAGGTACTCGGCATCCACGTTTTCCGTTTCCATCAGAGAAACGATCTGTTGCATCTCAGTGGTGGAAAGCGCGGGTTTCTTCAAGAGTTCCGCGCACTGTGTCAAGAGGTCTTCGAGTCCCTTGTCGCGGATCTGCTTTGCGATCTCTCCGGCGCTTCTCTGCGGTTTTCCTGCGGTGGGATATTCGGTGATGACGTTGCCGTCAACACTGCCGAGTGTTGTGTCCTCTTCGGAAAGAGGCGACAGGATCCCTGCCTGTTCAAAATAGAACGCGGCACTCAATACCCGTGCTTCGTTCAAAAACGCTTCGCGGGCGACCGTCACGGAATCCGTCACGCCGCTATGCTCAGAAATGCAGACAAGGACTTTGAGATCCTCTGCCGAGGCATCGCGCAGATATTCCGTTGCGCCGAGTCTTCCGGCGGGCATCCGATACTGAAATAATTTCATAATTCCTCGCAATATATCAATTTATATGTAGAAAACGGATTCTCATGCAAACCGTTTCAATCCTTCGGTGGAAGTCAATACGGGGATTCCGCGCTCCTTACAGTGAGCAAGAAGTCCGTCGAGTATCTGCTCGGTCACGTTTGTGGAATACCCGATATCGTGGTCGTAGAACACAAGCCATTTTCCCGAATCGCAGGCGTAGTCGGCCATCTCGATCAAGCGTTCCAAAGGCAGTTCCTTCATGCAGGCGCGATGGAGCCGGTAAGGGGATAAGGGCATTTCTTCCAAAAGGTCGGGCAGAGGCACGGTCAGCGCATTGGTGTAGACCGTGAACGCCGCGTCAAAGTGTTCTTTCAAAATGGGCAAAAGAGATTCGTGCGCCTCAGACATCGGCGTAACGTACTGACGGGTGTGAAGTCCGTTTTCCTCCAGAATCCGCTTTGCCTCCGCAATTTCCGTTTCCGCAAGATCAATGGCAGAAGGGGCATCCATCTTGATGTGCGTTTTGGAATGGCAGAGGATCTCCCATCCCTCGTCCTGCATCATACGCGCTTTCTCAAATCCCATCCCGCGCTTTTCGTCCGCGATGAGGGAAAGGCTGCCGACGAATCCGTATTTTTTGAACAGGGGCAGAAGTACGCGGTAGTGCGAGTTGTGCCCATCGTCAAAATGGAAAGACACTGCGCCCGTCATTGTTCCGCGCCGGCCTTTTTCTTATTTTTCATCTTATAACTCAACGTCATCAACGAGTCGCCGAGGTGGATATTCTCCACGACAACGTCGTCTTTCTCGGAGTGGAGTTCCATGTTCGCAAAATTCCAGATACCGCCGACACCGGCACGGTACAGGCTCTCCACAATGTCGTATGCCGCCTCTTTCGGAACCGTCAGCACGGCGATATCCACGTGGTTGGTGCGGCAGAATTCTTCCAGCAGATTGACGTGATATACGGGAAGTCCGTAAATCTCCGTTCCGACGACACCGGGGGCAACATCGAACATGGCAATCCTCGTTACGCCGCGGCGCTCGAACATATGCGTGCCTGCCAAGGCACGACCGAGGTTACCTGCGCCGATGATGACCGCGCGGTATCCTTCCGTCGTTCCGAGAAGTTCCGAGATCTTGCCGTAAAGGTATTTTACGTTATAGCCGTAGCCCTGCTGACCGAAACCGCCGAAGCAGTTGAGATCCTGACGGATCTGGGATGCCGTTACCCCCATCATGCGGGAGAGTTCGCCCGAACTGATGCGGAGTTTATCCATACGGATCAGTTCGCCGAGGTATCTGTGGTAGCGGGGCAACCGCTTGATAACGGCATTGGATACATCCGGCTTTCCGTTCTCCGTTTTCTTTGCGTCACGTTTCTTTTCGATGATTTCCATAATTGACCTTTCTTTATACAATACTGTCGAGGGCAGATGCGTTCAGAGAGGAGTCTGCCGTGCGGCCCGCCCGATATTCGTAATATCCCTGTGCGCCGATCATAGCGGCGTTATCTCCGCAGAGAGAAAGTGGAGGAAGATGTAATTTCACGCCGTTCTGCGCGGAAACTTCGGACAGTTTTGCCCGAATGTGAGAATTCGCCGCCACGCCTCCCGCGACCGCGATATCCAAGCCCGGATAACGGCGGCACGCCTCCGCGGTCTTTCCCGCGACGGCTTCGGTGGCTTCGTAAGTATACCGCGCCGCAAAGAGCGATTTGTCGAACGGCTCACCCGTCTGCTCGAATCTGTGGAGCAGGTTGATCGCGGCGGTTTTCAGTCCGGAGAATGAGAAGTCCAGACTTCCGTCGTGAAGTGCGGGGGAAGGCAACAACATGGACTTGTCTTTCCCTGCTTCGCTCTTGCGGTATTTTTTATAAAAGTTCTTTTCGTCGCCCGTGGCAAGAATGAAACCTTCCCTGCTGAGTTTGTCGAATCCGGCACCTGCGGGATACGGGATCCCGATGATCCTTCCGATCTTATCAAAGGATTCTCCGATGGCATCGTCCCTCGTCGTTCCGATGATCTTGTAATCAACGTAGGATTCGACAAGATAGATCGCCGTATGACCGCCCGACAGAGCGAGGGCGATAAACGGAGGTTTTGGGGCATCCGCGGTGAGATAGGAAGCCGCGATATGTCCTTTGATATGGTCGACGTCCACCAAGGGGATGCCGTTGGCGGCGGCGAGAGATTTTGCGAAATTGACGCAGACGAGGAGCGCGCCGATCAGACCGGGATGTGCCGTTACGGCGATCAGATCCACAGAGGACAAGGACACTTTCGCTTCGTCAAGCGCCTGATACGTAATTCCGCTGACCGCTTCGATGTGCGCGCGGCTCGCGATCTCCGGCACGACACCGCCGTAGAGTTTATGGGTTTCGATCTGCGACGCGATCACGTTCGAAAGCACGGTAAATCCGTTTTCGTCCACGGACAGCACCGCCGCCGAGGTTTCGTCACAGGAACTTTCAAATGACAGAATAATCATGGTTTTTTCTTTCGTTCCGGCAGGGAGACCGCCATCAGCACGGCGTCATCCGTCGGGTTTTTATAATAGTCTTTTCTTCGTCCCGTGGGAGAGAATCCCAAAGAGCGGTACAGAGCGATTGCCGCTTCGTTTCGGCTGCGGACTTCGAGGAAAACGTCGGTCACATCCCTTTCGGTCAACTCGTCGAAGAACGCGTCGCAGATCGCTTTTCCGATCCCGCGTCTGCGATGGGAATTTGCCACCGCAATACGGAACAGTTCCCCTTCGGGCGCGAATGCCTGTCCGAGAAGGTATCCGACGACGGTGTCGTTTTCGACCGCGACAAGGTTTGCACCGAGGACGGAGGAAACGGCGTCCTCCACGTCCGACGCGCGCCACGGAACGGCGAAATTCTCCGCTTCCATCCGGGAAACGGCGGGGACATCCGACGGATTCATTTTACGGACGGTCACAGCGTTTTCGCCATCTCTTTCAGATAGGCACGGAAGGCATCGCCCGTTTCGGGATGTACGAGTCCGCGCTCGACATTCGCCATCAGGAATCCGAGTTTGGAACCCAAATCGAACCGTCTTCCCTCAAAGTCGAGGGCGTAAACGCCGCTCTTTCTTGCGAGCATCGCCATCGCGTCGGTCAGTTGGATCTCACCGCCTGCACCGGGTTTCAAGCCGTCGATCAAATCAAAGACTTCGGGCGAAAGCAACACGCGTCCGAGAATGGAGAGGTTGGAAAACTCCTCGCTGGGTTTCGGTTTTTCGATCATATCGTCGCAGAAATACAGACCGGATTTTTCATCCACGGGTGCGACTTTCAAAGAGCAATAACGGCGCAGATCCTCTTTCGGCACGGGTTTGACACCGACGACCGGCTTGCCGTACTGTTCGTAAACGTCCATAAGTTGGCGGGTGACCGGCGTTTGCGAGAAAATAATATCGTCGCCGTACAGCACCGTGAAGGGATTTTCACCGACGAACTCTTTGGCACGTCCGACGGCGTGACCGAGACCGCGCGTTTCTCTCTGGCGCAGGAAGTAGACGTTCGCCATATTCGCGATCTCGCGCAGACGTTCGAGTTCCTCCGTCTTTCCTTTCGCGGCGAGCACGTCGCCGTATTCCACGGAGAGATCGAAGAAATCTTCCATGGCGTCTTTATCTCGGTTGGTGATGATGAGAATATCCTCGATCCCGCTCTTCACGGCTTCTTCCACAAGGTAGTACACCGCAGGAAGATCCACGATGGGGAGCATCTCTTTCGGCACGGCGTGAGAGATCGGAAGCATTCTCGTTCCGAGTCCCGCCGCGGGGATAATGGCTTTCGTTACCTTTTGCATACTGAACTCCTCTTACTTTTGTTCCGGGACGCGGATAGCCCGGATGGCGGAAATCAAAGTCTGTGTCGCCTCTTCGATGGTTTCTCCCGGAACGGCACAACCTGCCGCTCTTTCGTGTCCGCCGCCTCCGAACTGCACCGCAACGGCGGCAACGTTCGCCCCCGTGCTTCTCAAAGACACTTTATATTCCTTCTTGTCGTTTTCCTTGATGACAAAAGCGATTTCGGTTCCCTTCAGCGAGCGCACGACGTCGATCGCGGTCTCGAAATCGAAAGGCATAAGTCCCGCTTCGTCGCGCTCCTGCTTGCTGATCACGGCATAGGAAATGCCGTCCTCCAAAGCCACGGTTTTCGCCGCGGCAATTCCCTCGGCGTGTAAAATGCCCGCGCTCTTGGATTCAAACAAACGGTGTGAAATATCCGCGCCGTCGATGCCGACTTCGAGCAGATCCGCGCAAGCGCGGAGCGTTTGAGGCGAAGTGTTCGCGAATCGGAAGCAACCGGTGTCCGAGCAGATCGCGGCATAGAGCGGATAAGCGATTTCGGGCGTGAGCGTCATCTCGCCGCGCCCGATCAGAACTTTATATACAGAAAGCAAAACTTCTCCGGCGCTGGAGGCGTCGGGGAGGATGTAATTGTCGGCAAACGGCGTTCCGACGGCATGATGGTCGAGCATGAAAGCGACCTTGGCACCGTCTTCCAGCGAGAGGGCAAGATCTCCGAGTTGGCGGGGTGCCGCAACGTCCACGGCGATCAGAGTTCCGGTTTCGGCGGTGATATCCTCAACGCGTTCAATCCCCTCGGCGAGGAAAGCGAGGCGGTCGGGAATGAGTACGTCCGACGCGATCTTCGCCTTCACACCGCGCTGACGGTAAAACGCGACGAGAGAAGATGCCGTGCCGACGGTGTCGCCGTCGGGTTTGGTATGGATAAGGATGACCGGAGATGCCGCGCCGAGAAGCCGGTCGGCGAATTCCTCCGCCGTCAGTTGTTTCAAATCAGACATTTTCGTCCTCTCCCTTCGCCTCA
>JAKSPH010000029.1 GCA_024404975.1 Clostridia bacterium
GGGAAACGTCGCCGAGCGCGCCTTCCTCAATATGAAAGCACGGTATCCGATCGAAAAAGCATTCGTTTTCGACGGCTATTCTTTCACCGACCGCGCCGTCGCGGAAGCGCTCGTCACCACGCGTCCCGATCTCTGCTTCGTCTGCCTCGGCTCCCCAAAGCAGGAATTTCTGATCGACCGATTGCGCCGTTTTTCCACCGGAACCGTCTATCTCGGACTCGGCGGAACCTTCGACGTCTGGAGCGGAGATACGCCCCGCGCCCCGCAGATTTTCCGAAAGACCGGCACCGAGTGGCTCTATCGGATGGCGCGGGAACCCCGTCGGTTGAAAAATCTTCCCGCCCTGTTCCGTTTTCGCTTGGAGAGGGAAAAATGATCTGCGGATTTTTTCACAAAAACGGATGAAAAAAACTATGTTTTTAAGAAAAAAGTGCTAAATTTGATAAAAAATCGTCAATTCTCTTGTATATTTGAAAAAAGTGTGTTATAATGACTTTCGGTAGGGCAAACCTGCCAAAATAATGTTATTATTATAAAAAATATATTTTGGAGGAAATCACAAATGGCAGTTAAAGTTGCTATTAACGGCTTCGGCCGTATCGGTCGCCTTGCATTCAGACAGATGTTCGGCGCAAAGGGTTACACTGTTGTAGCCATCAACGACCTCACCAGCCCCAGCATGCTGGCTCATCTTCTCAAGTACGATTCCGCACAGGGAAGATACGATCACGAGATCTCTGCTTCCGATGAGGAAGGCACCATCACCGTTGACGGAAAGACCATCAAGATCTACGCTGAAAAGGACGCTGCAAATTGCCCTTGGAAGAAACTTCACGTTGACGTAGTTCTTGAATGCACCGGTTTCTACACCTCGAAAGAAAAGTCTATGGCTCACATCAAAGCAGGCGCAAAGAAAGTTGTTATTTCCGCTCCCGCCGGCAATGATCTTAAGACCATCGTTTACAACGTAAACCAGAACACCCTTACCGCTGATGACCAGATCATCTCCGCTGCATCCTGCACCACCAACTGCCTTGCTCCTATGGCAAAGGCTCTCAACGATGCATTCCCCATCCAGTCCGGTATCATGACCACCGTTCACGCTTACACCGGTGACCAGATGATCCTCGACGGACCTCACAGAAAAGGTGACCTTCGCCGTGCAAGAGCAGGTGCCGTTAACATCGTTCCCAACTCCACCGGCGCTGCAAAAGCAATCGGTCTTGTAATTCCCGAACTCAACGGCAAACTCATCGGTTCCGCTCAGCGTGTTCCCGTTTGCACCGGTTCTACCACCATCCTTGTTGCCGTAGTTAAGGGCAAGGACATCACCAAAGAAGCCATCAACGCAGCTATGAAGGCACAGGCTTCCGAATCCTTCGGTTACAACACCGACCAGATCGTTTCTTCCGACGTTATCGGTATGAGATACGGTTCTCTGTTCGATGCTACCCAGACCATGGTCACCAAGATCGACGACGATACCGCTCAGGTTCAGGTTGTTGCTTGGTATGACAACGAGAACTCCTACACTTCTCAGATGGTCAGAACCATTAAGTATTTCGCAGAGCTTGCATAATTCGGGCGGAGAATTCCGCGAAGACCGAAAAAACACGGCTTTGCAATACTGAATACAATCCGCAGGACGATGATCGCAAAGGTCAAAATCCTGCGGATTTTTTCATTCTCAATCGAGTGCTTTTTCTTCCGCCGCTCCTTCAGCTTGACGTACCGACGTACGCCTCGCGCGGAACGATCGACGAATCTTCATCGAAATTCTCTCGCCCGAAGTGAAAAAACGTCCGGTTTTTGAAAACTTTTTCGTATCGGTTGCATTTCCCGTAAAATTATGGTATACTGAAAAGGATAGAAAAAAGGAGGCGTTTGCCATGGATGATTTAGAAAGATACGGTGATTACAACGGTACCGAGGATGACGAAGAAAGATCCTCCGGTTTCGGCTTCGGCAAATTGCTTCTGATCGTCGCAGGTGTCCTGATTTTCGCGGTGCTGTTTCTGATCATCGCCCGTGTGATCCTGTTCGACCACTATCCGAAGGATATCCGCCGTATGTTGCCGACCGATGGGAACGTTGCGGCGTATGAAGCGAAGGGAAAAGATCTTGAAGTTTATACGCAGAAACTCCGTTTTCCTTATGACGATTGCGATCTCGATACCCTCAATTCCAACGACCTCGGCACCTTCTTTGCCGATGCGTTGACGATCATTCCGGAGATCGGGGAAGTGCAGATCGCCGTCCGGCTGAACACGGCGGCGTATGAAAAGATCTCCGAAGCCCTCGGCATCGAAACGCTGACCGACGAAACTCTCTCCAAACTGACATTCACTCTTCAGGATAATGAAGGAAACGTCTATGCCGAGATCGGCAGAACGACGGATTCGCTCCTTCTGTACCGCTATTTCCGTGTCGCGTTCGGCGGAATTCCGTTCAGCGGGATCGGCGACGGCGAGAGTTTTCCGCTTTGGCTCCGCCTTGTCATCGGTTACGAGGGATGCGCGAACCCCTATTCCTATATGCTCATCTACGAAAACAATAATGCTTTCGGCACCGTTACCCCGTATAAGATTTCCAAAGGAGAACTCACCTGATGACCGAAGATCTTACGTTTATCCCCAAACCGCAGAACAAAAACGCCCGAAATCTGACCCTCGTCACGATGCTTCTCGCCTTTGCCGTGTTCATTTTCGCAACGACGGATCTGCTCCCGCGCTATAAAGGCGTCGTCCAGCTCGTCGGCGTGTTCCTGCTCGTCACCTCGATCCTCATCTACGTCCGCTTCGTGAGCGCGCGTTATATCTACGAGATCACGAAAGATTACGACGACGCCCCCGTGTTCGTCGTTTCTTCGAGAACTGGAAAACGTCAAAGCACTCTTGCGAGATTTTGCCTGTGGGACATCACCGCCATTGACCGCGAAACGCCGGATCAGACGAAAGCGCACGCGATCGACCGCGCCCACACCTTACTTTACCGATTTCTGCCGACACTCGGCGCACCTGTCGTTTACCGTTTGAGCATCCGACAGGGCAGACAGAACATTGAAGTTCTGATCGAAGGCACCGAGGATTTCATCGCCGTTCTCAAGAATTCCGTGGAAGAAGCAAAAATGATCCACCCCGCCGACGACGAAGAATAACAACAAAAAATCCGTGTCTTGCGACACGGATTTTTTTATTTGAACCGTTTTATCGTTAGTGCGTTTGAGATCACTGTGAGTGAGGAGAACGCCATCGCAAGGGAAGCGATCATCGGCGATAACGTGATTCCCGCCCACGAGAGCGCGCCTGCGGCGATCGGAATACAGATCGAGTTGTAGATCAACGCCCAGAAAAGGTTCTGTTTGATCTTGCGGAGCGTCAGCCGACCGAGCCGGACAAGGGTTGCCACGTCCTCCGGATTTCCCGAACGAAGCACAATATCTCCGCTCGCGAGTGCCACGTCCGTACCCGCGCCCATCGCGATACCGACGTCCGCCGTGACAAGGGGCAGGCAATCGTTGATGCCGTCGCCGACCATTGCGATCTTGCCGTGTCCGCGCATCCTTTCGATCTGCTTTCCTTTTTCTTCCGGGGTGAGCGCGGCATGGAATTCCGCGATTCCGAGTTTCTTTGCGGTGTATTCCGCGGCGGCGTTACTGTCCCCCGTGAGCATGACGGAAAGGATGCCGAGACCGTTCAGTCTGCCAACCGCAGAAACGGCACCCGCCTTCGGCGTGTCCGCGACCGCGAACGCACCGAGAAACTCTCCGGCTCTCGCGGCATAGATGACGGCGGCGCCCCGCGCTTCGTTTTCCAAAACGAATTCTGCCGCTTCCGATACGTCGATCTCACACTCCGTCATAAGTGCTTCGTTGCCCACGGCAACCATCTTATTGTCGACTTTTGCAAACAATCCTTTACCGGAGAGAACGGAAAACCGTGAGATTTCCGCTTTTTCGCTTGATTCCGTGTATGCCGTCAATGCGCGTGCGATGGGGTGCGCGGACTCTTTTTCCACAGCACTCACAATGCGGAACAGAGCGTTCCGGTCTTTCCCTTCGGGGAGATATTCCGCCACGACCGTGACGGCGCCTTCGGTCAATGTGCCGGTTTTGTCAAACGCGACCGTCTGCACGCGTCCCACGGTTTCGAGTGCTTCCGCGCTCTTGACGAGAATACCGAGTTCCGCGCCTTTTCCCATCGCGCAGATCATCGCGGTAGGGGTGGCAAGTCCGAGCGCGCAGGGGCAGGAAATGACAAGCACACTCACGGCGTGGATCACCGCCGTGCCGATCTCCCGTGAGAAGATGAGCCACAGTGCAAATGTCAGAATACTGATGCCGAGTACCGCGGGAACGAAGAATCCCGCCACGCGGTCGGCGGTCTTTGCGATCGGCGCTTTGGTCGCCGATGCCTCGGAAACCATGCGGATCATCGTTTGCAGAGAAGAGTCTTTTCCGACCTTCATCGGGGTGATTTTCGCGTATCCGTCCGTCGCAAGACAACCGGAGAGGACTTCTCCCGAAACAGTCTTGTCGACCGGCAGACTTTCACCGGTCACCGCGGATTCGTCTACCGAAAGATTGCCTTCCGCGATGAATCCGTCGCAGGGGATCCGCTCCCCCGCCTTGACGATCACGGTGTCGGTCAGTGTCAGTTCCGCTTCGGGGATCCGTACTTCTTCGTCCCCTCGCAGAACGCACACGGTGTCCGGCGCGAGCCTCGATAACGCCTTGATGCCGGAAACCGTCTTGTCTTTCGCCCGACCCTCCAACGCCTTGCCGAGCGAAACGAGGGCGAGAATGGTACCGCCGGACGAGAAGGACGCTTTCATCACAAGCGATGTGTTCCCGAATACGGTCAGAAGCAGAATGACCGTGCTGTACACAACGGCGGTGCCGGAACCACGGCGATCAGAGAATCCATATTGGGCGCTCCGACGAGAAGGGACTTCGTACCGCCGACAAAGTAGCGGTAGTTCAGAACCACAATCGGAACCGTGAGCAAAAGTTGCAGACCGAGCCACAAAACGGGATCGTTCGCCATGGAGATCGCCGCGGGGTAGGGCAGACGGAGCATCTCGCCCATCTCGATATACATCACGGCAAAGGCGAGGATGAGAGAGAATACAATGGGTGCGGTTTTTCGCTTTTCCTCTCCCAACTCGATTTTTTCTCCCTCCGCGATCGGTTTTGCCGCGTATCCCGCGCGTTTGACGGCGGACAGAATATCTTCAACAGGGCAGTCATGCTCTACGGTCATACTGTTGGTCAACAGACTGACGGCGGCTTTTTTTACCCCCGCAGTATGAGAAACGGCATTTTCGACGTGCGACACGCATGCCGAACACATCATGCCGAAAACCTTGAAATTCGTTTTCATGGAGTACCTCCGGAAAAGGGCATTCGCCGGTTTTTGCGGGAATGCCCTTATGAGTTCAGAAATTCGATCCGTCGAAGCCCCAATGCTCGACTTCTTCGTATTTGACGTAAACGTGATCGGAAGCCACGCCGAGGACTTCGCCGTAGATCTTGCAGACCGCGGCGGTCAGCGCGTCATATTCGGCAGGGGATGCCTTGCCGTAGATCTTGATCTCCGCGATGGCGATGTCGGTATCTCTCTTTCCGCGGAACGCCATTTTCATTCCGTCCTGAAATCCGAGCATGAGCCACGCTTCGCTTTTTCCGCGGAGCAGGGAAATGGCTTTTCCGAGTTTCTCCGTGAGTTCGTCCGTTTGTTTTTCGGTCATTTTCACGGTCGTTTTCGTTTCAATGTAAGGCATAGATATTCTCCTTTACTTATTGTCGAGATATTCCCGCAGGTCTTTGTAGAGGTAGAGGGAACCGCAGATGAGGGTAAGTCTGCCCGTCGCCTTCGCGGCTTCGTAGGCATCGCGGATCTCGGCATACGCTTCGCCCGCAACGCCGTAACCCGCCGCTTTTTCTTTCAGACCTTGGGCATCGAGGGCGCGGGGATTGTTTTTCACGGTCGTGAAGAAGAACTGCTTCGTTCCTTCGGACAGAAGTTTCAAGGACTGTTCGATCTCTTTGTCCTTCATGCACGCGAATACCACGTTCTTCTCTTCGCCGGGGAAGTAGCGGTCGAGGGATTTTTTGAGTGCGGTGATTCCGTTTTCGTTGTGACCGCCGTCGTAGACGATCACGGGGGATTCGCAGAGGATCTCGAATCTCGCGGGGTTGACGGCACGGCGGATGCCGGAACGGATTGCCTCATCGGGTATTCCGAGCAGGGAAAGAGCCTTGATCGCGAGGGACGCGTTCTCGATCTGATGGAAACCGGGGATGCCGGCTTCGTATTCTTTTCCGTCGAGGGCAAACACTTCGCGGTAGCCGTTCGTGCGGCGCGGTTCGGGAGAAACGGTGTGAAGCCGGATTCCCATCTCCTCGGTCTTTTGGCGGATCACGTCCATGGCTTCCGGCTCCTGCTCCACGGTGACGAGCGCACCGGTCGCGGAAACCTTTTTCAGAATTCCGCATTTCGCGGCGGCGATCTCACCGATGGTGTTTCCGAGAAGTTGCATGTGGTCCATGCCGAGGCGGGTGATGATCGCGACTTCATTGTTCGCGATCACGTTCGTGGCATCGAATTCTCCGCCGAGACCGACTTCAAGAACCACGTAGTCGCATTTCTGCTCCGCGAAATAGATAAATGCGGCGCAGGTCCAGATCTCAAACTGCGTCGGCGCGATGCCGAGTTCGGCTTCGACTTCCTTGCATACAGGCGAGATCCTCTCAAAGATGCGTTCCATCTCCCCGTCGGAAATGTCCGCACCGTTCACGGAAATGCGCTCGTTGACTTTGACGAGGTTGGGCGAAATGTATTTTCCGACTTTGTAACCCGCGTCCTCAAGCGCGCAGGCAAGGCAGGCGCAGACCGAACCCTTGCCGTTCGTTCCCGCGACGTGGAGGAATTTCAGAGAATTCTGCGGATTGCCGAAATGTTCGAGCAGGGCGGCGATACGGGATAGTCCGGGAACGGTCACCGCCTGGAAAGAGTTTGCGTATTGTTTGAATTCGTTATTCATTCATTTGTCCGGCTTTGTAATATTTTATTGCGTAAGGCGGAAAGCGGCTTTTCCAGCGCTTTCATGATGAAGTAGTAAGAAATGACGCGCAGAGGGAAGGTGATCCCCGCGTTGATCGCACGCGCGGTGAATGCCGCCGCCCAGGTGTAGGAGAACCAAAAGACGAACACCGTCGACATGGCGCAGAAATCAACGAAAACGTTGATGATTCCGAACGCGCAGACGTCCCGCACGAGGGTGTTTTCCTTGCGGTAAAAGGCGAAGCCCATCAGCACTCCGGTCAGAACTTCGCAGAATGAGATCAGCAGATTGATTCCCGCGGCTCCGCTCGGCAATACGAGTTGTCCGAGCAGGTCGGCGGCAAGATAGCCGATGCCCGAATACAAAGGTCCGAAGAGGTTTCCGACGACGGCGAGAGGGAGGAATCCGAGTTCAAATCTCATGATATCCCCGATCGGGATCACAAGAAGTCTTGCGAGGACGATGCTCATTGCGGTCATCGTCGCGGTGAATACGAGGGCGAACAGTTGCCGTCTTGCTCTGAAACGGTTGTTTTGCATTTTGTTTTTCCTGCTTTTCCATAAATTCAAAAGCAGAGTACCCGGATCGGAACCGTACCCCGTAAAAACAAAAAAGCACGGGGGACAATTCCCGACCGTGCGGCGAAAAAGCCCATTTCGGGCTAGTATCGAAGCAACAGTGGGATGCGAAGCGCGTATCGCGTCCGATAAGGACTTTCGGCCAAGTGACAACTCCCCGTTCACAAGGAACTCCTCGCACGTGCTTCTACTCTGTTAAGTGATTTCATTATACAACAAGTCCCGGAGAATTTCAAGAGCATTTTCCTGATTTTCTCCGGGATTTTGCTTAATTTTATTTCCGGTCGGCAAAGAGAGCGCAAAGCTCGACGAGGATGCCGACGGACTTCTCCATTCCTTCGACCGTGATATGCTCGAACGGACCGTGGAAGGCGTAACCTCCCGTTCCGAGATTGGGGCAGGGTAGCCCCATAAAGGATAGCCGCGCGCCGTCCGTTCCTCCGCGGATCGGACTCTCGATCGGCGCAACACCGACACGCCGCACAGCCTCCCTCGCATACTCAATCAGGAAGGGAACTTTGTCGATGATCTCTTTCATGTTGCGGTACTGTTCCTTGACGGTGGGTGTGACGGCGCCTTCCCCGTATTTTTCGCGGAACTCTTTTTCCACCGACCGCAGATAAGCGAGCCGTTTTTCAAAAGTCTTCGCATCGTGATCCCGCACGATATAGTCGAGGGTGGCGCGTTCGACGGTTCCGCCGATTCCGGTCAGATGGAAGAATCCCTCGTAACCTTCGGTCTTGGCGGGAATTTCGTCTTTCGGCAGAGCCGAGGCGATTTCCGAGGCGATCAGCCCCGCGTTCACCATAATCCCTTTTGCGCTTCCGGGATGCACGTTCACACCGCGGATCTCGAAATGCGCCCCCGCGGCATTGAAGTTTTCGTACTCGATCTCACCCTCCGCCGAGCCGTCGGAAGTGTAGGCGTAGTCCGCGCCGAACTCTTTCAGATCGAAAAAGTCCGCGCCCTCGCCGATCTCCTCGTCCGGCGTGAAGCAAATCGCGATACGTCCGTGCGGTTTCCCGCTTCCGATCAGAGTTTCAAGCGCGGTAACGATCTCCGCGATCCCTGCCTTGTCATCGGCACCGAGCAGTGTCGTTCCGTCCGACGTGATGAGCGTTCTTCCCGAAAGGTCACGCAAATGCGGGAAATCACGAACGGACAGCACGCGTCCGGAATTGCCGAGAGGGAGATCCCCGCCGTCGTAGTTTTCATGAAGAATCGGAGAAACGCCGGCTCCGGAGAAATCGGGGGACGTGTCCATGTGGGCGATGAAGCCGAGAACCGGCGCCCCTTCCAATCCGGCGCTTGCCGGCAAATGCGCGGTAACGTATCCGTGTTCGTCGGTTTTCGCGTCAGAAAGCCCGACGGCTTTCAGTTCCTTCGCAAGCACTTCGGCAAAGTCACGCTCTTTCGGATTCGACGGATGCAGTCCCGAAGTTTCACTTGACGGCGTGGCATAGCGCACGTAAGATAAAAAACGTTCCGTAACGTTCATATTCATTCCTTTTTTCTTTGAGTATAGCAGAAAAACAGAAAAAAGTCAACAAATGCGAAGAACCCTTCAAAAACTGTTGACAAAACGGCGGTTGTTTGCTATGATGAAACCGTAAAGAGTTTTCATTAAAATGAGAAAAAGACCATCATACGGGCGGAGCCGAAGAACCCCGCCGAGGAGTAACAAATGAATGAACCATCCGTAAGAATCCTTCCTGTGCCGAACGGCGCGAAAGCCATTCTGACCATGACGTTTGACGACGGCGATCTTGCCACGGCAAAGTGGCTCGACCGCGAGTTTGAAACCTACGGGCTTTGCGGCTCGTGTATGCTCATCGTCGGCAGAAACATCGGCGACACCTTCACGGAAAACAATCCGAAGGCAGAAGCGTACCGCGAGGTGTTCTCCCATGGCAGATTGGAGCCGCAAGCGCACACAATGACACACGCTCCGACACCGGCACTTGCGTGGGCGCAGGGGGAAAAAGAAAAATTCCTTCTCAATAACAACCGTGAGAATTACGTCTATGAACTTGTGAGATCCAAAGAAGTTTTGCAACGGTATTTTCCCGAATATGATATCCTCACTATGTCGTCGTCCAATAATACGCTGTCCCGCTGTTCCTTCGTGCAGGAGAACGGGGAACTCTGCCGGGATGAAAAGGGAAACTTTTTGACCGTGGCGGACGGCGGCGCGGAAAAAGTCGCGAAGGAAAACTACTACGCGATCCGTCAGGGAGTCAGAGGAAACCAATCGACCGATCCTGCGTGTGACAACGACGAGGGCGGTTCGTGGCGAAGTCTGAAAACCCACCGCTTCTCCGATGGGGGAGGCACCGTCGCGGGTGCCGTTTCGTGGCTCGATTCCGCGATCGCGGACGGCGCGTGGCTCATCACCCTCTGCCACCATATCACGGCGGATTCCGGCGACTTCGATTTTGAAAAAGCCGATGCCTTCTTCGCCGGATGCGCAGAGTCCGTGAAGGACGGCTCGCTCGTCTGCATGAAGTTCTCCGATGCCGTGAAGTATATCCGCGAAAGACAAAACGCCGTCCTCAACGTAGGAGAAGACGGAAAAACGCTCACACTCACTCTCAAAGAACGTACCGCCGACGGCTTGCGACTGCCGTATTCCGTGTTCAATTATCCTCTTTCGGTCGAAGCCGAAACGCCCGACGGAAAACGCCTTCTCACTCTGCGTCCGGGAGAAACGGCGGTCTTCTGAAGACCGTTTTCACGCAGAATTCTGCAGGATAAGTCATCCCCGTCCGCTCGTTTTTCATCGGAAGACGGAAAATCTTGATTTCGTGCAAATAAAATAGTATTTTGTTCATTGTTTTATACATCGGATTATCTTATAATATTGATGAATCGAATAATGTTTTGGAAACGGAGAAAGATCCGTTCCCGTATTATCCCGATACAATTCATATTAAAGGAGTGTTTGTATGAAAAGACTTCTCGCATTCGTGTTGGTTCTTTCACTCCTGCTTTCGGGACTTGTTCTCAGCGCGGTTGCCGAAGAACCTCAAACCCTCGCCGCCTCCATCGCACCTGCGAAAGACGGCGCGAAAGGAATTCTGACGATGACCTTCGACGACGGAGATTTTAACACCGCCGTTTGGCTTGACTCGGAATTTGAAAAGTACGGACTTTCCGGATCCTGCATGCTCATTGTCGGCAGAAACATTGCCGATTCCTACAATCCCGCCAACGGCGCGGCAAAGAATTGGCAAGCGCTCTTTGCGAAAGGCAGATTGGAACCGCAGAGCCATTCCATGACGCACGACGTCCTCCCCTCCGAAGGATGGGCAACGGGCAGTAATGCTTCCACGTTAAATAACAACTATCCCGCCAAGTACAAATACGAACTTGTCGATTCCAAGTCCGTTCTGGAACAGTATTTCCCCGACAACTATGTCATCGCTTTCGCCGCTTCGAACAACACGCTTTCCTCTTGGTCTTATGCGGAGAGGGGAAGTATGGTCAGAGTTGAGGACGGCGGCGCTCTCAAAGTCGTGAGAGAAAACTACTACGCCGTAAGACAGGGTTCCCGCGGTCTGCAATCCTTCAATCCCGATACGAAGGGCGACGGTTCCGGCTCGTGGCGCGACCTCTATATGCACAGATTTACCGACGTATCCGACGTTCCTTCGGCAAAGAAGTGGATCGACGACGCGATCGGACAGGGCAAATGGCTGATCACCCTTTCCCACGGTATCACGGAAACTTCCGGCGATTTCAATAAATCGCAGGCGGATCAGTTCTTCGCCTACGCGTCGGAAAAGACCGCCGCCGGCGACCTCTGGTGCGCGGACTTCTCCACCGCAACTCGCTACCTGCGTGAACGTCAGAATTCCGCCGTCGTTGCCACACAGACGGCAAACGGCTTCAAAGTAAACGTAACCATGAAAGACGCGACCGATGAGAGACTTCCTCTCACCGCTTCCGTGTTCAACTATCCTCTGACCGTCAAAGTCGAAGTACCCGCGACCTCGCGTTCTCTCCTCGCCTACACCTGCGAGGGTCAGCCGCGCTATGCGGAAACCTTCACCGAGGGCGGAAAGACTTACGCCTATATCGACGTCGTTCCCAATACCGAAGCGAATGTCGAATACCGGAATATCAGAACGCAGACCTTGTCACCCGCGACCGCGCTCACCGTGGTTTCCGATGCGGAAACGGTCGGCGGATCGCTTCTTGTCAGCGCCCATGCGGACACGGCAAATTCCGACCGCGCGACCAAGATCTATACCAAGATCTCTCTTGCCGGTGTCACGCAGACCGACAATCTCTTCTTCCCCCTCACCGTGACCGCCAAAGCGAAGGGAACCGTCAATCTTTACGGAACCTTTGATACTTCGTGGAACACAGAAACCACCCTTGCGGATCTTCCCGCAAACGATCCGTACGGCTACGGTGCAGACCTTGACGCCGTGTACAGAAACGCGCCTCTCGCCACCGTCAAAGTGACCGGTGCGGGAGATTATCCCGTGAATATTTCCGATTTCGCCCGTGCCGCCATCGCTGCGGGAAAGAGTGAGATCACGGTCATTCTGACCGTCGCGCCGGGTGAGGGCGTAACCGAAATCCCGGTTTCCTTCTCTTCCATCACGGAAGTTCCCGGTTACGGCATCACCTACGATTTTGAAACTTACGACGGCGGTCTTGTGCAGGCAGGCGTCGAAACCGGAGCGATCGAAGCCGTGGACAGCAGTGACAACCACACCGCAGACGGCGGCCGTTCGCTCCACCTTCTGATGACGGAAAAATATCAGCGTACCTACCTCAAGAAACTTCTGAACGAGAATAACACGATCTCCGCCGAAGATTTCGGAAAAGAGTATCAGGTCACGTTCTTCGCCCAAGTCAATAAGGCGGGTTCCATTCTGATCTCCGTGGCAAACTTCACGTCCCGCCCCGGAACGGGAGATCAGCAGAAGGAGTTCACCGTTTCCGAGTCCGATGTCGGAAAATGGGTGCAATACAGTTATTCCTTTACCGTGCGACAGGAAATGCTGGACGGCGGACACAACGGTCTTTTCTTTGCTCTCCGTTGCGACAGTCAGTCGCCCGACAACCCGATTGAAGGCTGGATCGACGACGTTGTCGTAACGAGCAGTGACGGTACCGCGAAATCCGCTGCAGTTTCCCTCACCACGGGAAATACGCTCATGTCGAACACCTCCTTGACGGAAAGCGGCATCCGCAAAGCTGTCGCAGGCTATGAGAATCTTTCGGGCTTGCGTTCTCTCACCCTTGATTTCACCTTGCCGGAAACCTTTTCGGGAAACGTCGACGTGTATCTCTCCGCAGAGAAACTTCTGTCGGACGCCACCTATCAAACCGCACCTGCCGCGTCCGTCGGCGAAACTCCCGATCTTTTGAAAGTTGTCGGAGGCGCTCCCGTCTACACGGCGGCCAAGGGCGGCAACCATTCCTTCACGCTCTCCGGCACTGCCGTCGCCGAACTTGAGAACCTGTCCTTCCTCTTCGTTTCCGGGGACGGAAAAACTCCCATGGCAGTGACCGGCGTCACCCTCCACGCGAGCCGCGTCACCGCGGAAGAAGGCTTCACGTTGACTATCGCGAACGCACCCGCCGCAACGACCCTGAAAGGATTTGATATCCTGCTTCCCGCAGGCGCGACCTTCTACCTTTCCGAGGACGGAAAGATCTATCAGACAGGCGATACGATCTCTATGGAAAAAGACGGCACAGTGACCGCGCTTTCGCTCCGCGCGTCAGGTGAGCCGACGATCTCGTCCGATAAGAGAACCGCGATCGTTTCCGCGGAATTTGACACAGTATCCAAACAAAAGTTGACATCCCTCGGCGGCACGCTTACCGTGAGCGCAAAAGCAGACGGCAAGAACGTCACCGTGACCGAGAAGGACGGCATCTATTCCGCAACGCTTGATCTCAAGGCGGGAATCACTCGTTCCGTCGCCTTCTCCGTTCAGCTTGAACTCGGAAACAAGACTTACGCCGGTGATTCTGTCGGCGGTCCGGTTTCCGTACAGCCCGACGGTTTCACTCTGTCCTTCGCGAACTCCGATTCCTCGGAGAAACCCGGCCTCGACGTTGAACTCCCGAACGGACTGTTCACCGACGGCAAGGGCAACTTCTAC
>JAKSPH010000003.1 GCA_024404975.1 Clostridia bacterium
CTTTGACGAGCTGAACATCGGCGCTCAACACATCGGCGTGAGAAATCATGCCGATAATCTATTTAAGAAGGGGAACTCCTATGAATCATTCATCTACCTATCGGAAAAGCAAAAAACACCTCTCTTTTATGAAATCCGCGCTTTCAATCATATTTGTAATCTGTTTATTAATCGGATGCTCCGCCGCACTGACATCTTGCGGTTCCGACTCAGGCTCGCAATCTCAAGCCGGAATGCGAAAAGACTTTGTTGCCACAATGAACAGTTACGAAGCTTTTGTTGATGAATACGTGTCCTTTATGAAGAAATATAAAGCGAACCCCTCTGATGCGCAGATGATTTCTCAATATTCTTCGATGATGAGCCGCTACGCAGATTTTACCAACAAATTTAATGCTTGGAAAAACAAGGATTTAAACTCTGCCGAACTCAATTATTATTCCCAAGTGTTAGCTAGAACCTCCAAAAAGTTAGCTTCGGTTTAATGTTGAATTTTCAACGAATAGTTTTCGACAAAGCAAAAAGGCACCCACAGGGTGCCTTTTTGCTTTCATCGGTGAATTATTTCAAATTCTCCGACAGGTAGAGATTGATGACCGCTTCCACGGTTTTCGTCAGAGCGATGCGCCGTCCTTTCGGAAGGGTGCGCGTGTGGCGGTAAAGCCGAAGCAGATGCCATTCCTCCTCCGAGAGTTCGGCGGCGGTCTGCGAAAGCGGCATATCGAGGATCTCGCTCACGGGCATGCGGAACACTTCCGACAGTTTCGGAAGCATTTTCATAAAGGATGCCGAGCGCCCGCGCCGCCAGTTGTTGACGGTCTTGTCCGGAAGTCCGACAACGCGTTCAAACGCCGCGTCACTCTCAAATTCCGCGGCAATGAGTTCGAAAACACGTTTTCTTACGGCTTCCGTCTTTTCTTTATCCACGCTCATTTTTTATCCCTCCGCGGCGGTTTTTTCGCCGTCGTCTTTTTCTTTTTTGCGGCGGAAAAGCCGAAATGACCGAGGCATTTGCCGAGAGCGAAGTAATCGCCGTGCGCGTACGCCAGAAGGTGCGCTTTTTCAATATGGATCTTTCCCGCTTCATCAAGCAGGGATTCGTCCACCGAAACGTTCACGATCTCGGCGAGGAACATATCGTGCGAACCGAGCGGGCGGACTTCCGTCACGCGGCATTCGAGCGCGATGGGACATTCTCCGACGGTGGGAGCGCCGACGGCTTTGCTTTCGACTGCGCTCAAGCCGCATTTTGCGAATTTATCGACTTTCGCGCCTGTATAAATCCCGCAGTAGTCCACGGTCTTTGCGAGGGTGTCGGGGGCGAGGTTGATCACGAACTCCCCCGTGCGTTTGAGGATCTCATAGGAATAGCGCGACGGGCGCACCGAGATATAGGTCATGGCGGGGGTGGAGCAGACGATGCCCGTCCAAGCCACGGTCAGCACGTTTTTGATCTCGCCGTCCCCGACGGAAACGAGAGCAGGGGGCAGGGGCGCGGTCAGCGTGCCGGGATTGAAATTCTTTCTTGCCATGTTATTTTTCCTCCGGATTTTTCGTCTGCATCTTCATCCACGCGTTTGTCAGAATGCGGTCGGGCAACAGTTTGAAGAGCAGATGCTGAAGTTTTGTATACCAATTCGTCACGCACATGACTCTGCCGCGTTTCGAAGCGCGGAGCGCACGGCGGACGACCGTGTCAACCTGAAGCAGAGGTTTGGTTTTTTTCGGCACCCACGCGCCGGGAACGGAAGTCGCAAGTCCGAGGAATTCCGTATCCACCCATCCGGGGCAGAAGCAGGTCGCGCGCAGTCCGCGGTCGCGGATCTCGAAATTGAGCGCCTTCGTATGGTGAAGGACGAGCGCCTTGGAAGAGGCGTAGATATTGAAATTCGGCAGGGGCGTGAAGCAGGAGCCGCTTCCCATCTCGACGATGCGGCCGCCGGGAATCATATACGGAATGACGGCGTGCGTCAGAAGCACAAGTGCCTTGTCATTGAGATCGATCATGCGGATGACGTCCTCTTCCGACACCTGCTCGAACGAGCCGAATTTACCGAATCCCGCCGCGTTGATGAGGTAGGAAACTTCCGGCTTTTCTTCCGCCAAGGCGGTTTTAACCGCGGCTACGCCCTCCGCCGTGCAGAGGTCGGCAGACAGGATCTTGCAGGGAACGCCGAGTTCCTCCCGCAATGCCTCCATTTTCTCTTTTCTGCGGGCGACGAACCAGAATTCCGTGACTCCGTAATCTTCTTTCAACTGACGGGCGAACGAACGTCCGATACCGCTCGACGCGCCGGTAATGATCGCAACTGCCATAAAAACTCCTTTTTTACTTACAGTATATCATATTTTTGCGAAAAAATCAACCGGTTTCGTCGATATTACGAAAAGGGCATAGCCTCCGCTATGCCCTTTTCTTGTTTTGCCGGAACGTCGGCGGTCAGTCGAGGAAGTACGCGTTCGTGTTGGCGTGTTTGCCTTCGCCGTCCTCCACGGTGATACGGAAATAGGTATTGTCTTTCGGAATAGCGAATTCCGCCTCCGTGACCGGAGCGTCCTTTGCGTAACGGAACTGGATATGTCTGCCATTCGTCGTCAGATAGATCCGTCTTGCCGGAGAGCATTTGATGCGGATCTTCTCGTCGTCCATGGTCAGCGAATAGATTTCGGGACCCTGCGATGCGTAGAAATTCCCCGCGAAGATCGCGTCCATGACCGCCTTGTAGGTAAGTTCTTTCGCGAAGATCACCGTAAACGCGCCGAACGACTCGAACTGAGGCGCGTCGTCGTCGCACCAGTTATGGTTGTCGTCCGCGCCGATGCAGAAAATGCGCTCGCCGCCGCGGAGCATATCGTCATAGACACGGGGGTTGTATTCCTCGTAACCGTCGACGTAACAACCGTAGTTACAGATCTCCATGGCGTGCATGCCGTGGAAATTCATATAGTCGGTGTAATCTTCCATCGACCACGTCGGGTGGTTATAGGTGACGAAGAAGCCGTGTTCTCTTCCTGCCTTGATGACCGCGTTGATGTTTTCCGCCGTGTGTTCTCTTTCAAAGTCCGGCTCGTTTTCGTAAAACTGTACGGCGTCTTTGTATTTCGCGGAATTGCCGATCACGGTGTATTTCTCTCTGTGCCAGCAGACCTGTTTCAGGTTTTCGGGATCGCGCTGGATCAGACAGATGTGGCAGGTCTTATGGCTTTCGCCCTTCATCCACGGCGCGGAAAACTCCATTTCGTAGCCGTGCAGAGCAAGGAAATTCTCGTCGTTCAGTTCGTCGTGCGGGATCAGAACGTCGTGATCGGTGAACGCGATGATCGAGTAACCGTGTTTCATATACGCTTCTTTTGCCGCGGCAGGCGTGAACTTGCCGTCGGACACGCGGGAATGGCTGTGCAGGTTGGCTTTGTATTTATTTTCGCTCTCGTCAAGTAAAATCTTATTCATCATGTATTCTCCTTATCGGTCAAACATTTTATTGATCTGTTCAACGGTCTTTCTGACCAGAAGATCTCCGCCCTCATGGCCGGTCACACCGCTGGAAACGTAGGCGGAATAGTGGCTGCCCTGTTCCGCTTTCAAGGTGGGAAGATAGCCGTCCGCGCCGCAGGCAAGCTGAATTAAGAAGGTCTGCTGTGCCTTGCTTCTCGCGCGGATCTGATTGCCGTAATTCAGGAACAGTTCGAAACTGTTGGACGCGAACGCGATGTCGCCGAATCTCGCGATGTGGATCTCCGCGGGGTAGAGGTTGTATTTCTCCTGCATCTCGTAACGGGCGATGGTTCCGGCGTAGACGTGCATCTTCGCGTTCTCCGCGAAGGTGATCTTTTCGACCGTCTTGACAAAGGCGTCGATCTTCTCTTTCGCCTCATTGTATTCTTTGTCCGTCACTCTGCGGACGGGAACTTCGAGAATGATATTTTCGTGGACAAGCTTTGCTTCCGTACGGATCTCGCCGTCCTCGATCTCGTCGTAAACGTCGATGATCTCCCGCGCGATGCGTTTACCGATCTTCCACGTTCCCTTGATGTCGTACATGGAAGGATCCGCTTTGCGAAGGATCACGTTCGTTCTGATGACGTTGGGGTCGTCGATCGGCGTTTCGGGATCTACCCAGCGCACAAGATCTCTTGGACACTGGTCGCCCGCCGCGGAGCAAAGTCCCAGAACGAAGAGATCTTTACCGAAGCGTTCGCGGAGCAGGATCTTGACCTTGCCCCAATAGTCGGCGGAAAAGAAACTTCTCTGTTCCAATACCTGTGCGGGGCAGGCGACGTTCGCGACGATACCCGTGAGGGCTTTTTTCTCATCGTAAACAAAGAGCAGTTCCATGCCGGAATCGTTGCCGCCTTCGAGTTCCGTGAAGGTCGCGGTGTTGGTGTCGCCCCACATTTTCGCGCTTCCGTCAGAATAGCAAACTCTGCGGTTCATACCGACTGCCGCTCTGCCGAACGCGTTGGCATACGCTGCGGGACGTCTGTTTTCCCACGCCTGTTTCACCGCTTGCGCGATGCGGTCGATGAGGAAATACAAACCTTCGTCGCCTTCCATCACGTCGTCGCGCTTTTGCGGTTTGACCGCGGTTTCTTCGCCGAGGTACTTGGAAAGAAGGTTCAGAGAGCCGTCCAGACTGACGCGTCTTTTGCTCGTGTATTTGATAGAAGTATGCGAGTGTGTCGCGTGGATGATGACCATTTCGGGATCAATGCCCTCTACGGCTTTGAGTTTTTCTCTGACACCGCAGACGAGGTTGTAGCCAATGCCTTCCATATCGCAGGAGCAAATGATCAGCTGCGCGCCTTCGGATTCGATCGCCATGGCGGTCGCGGTGATTTCGGTTTCGGTGTACTGCGAGATTCTTTCGTAAAACTGTCCTTCAAGGGACGCTTTCTTGTCGGGAGTGATGCTGACTTCCGACCAACCGATTTTCAGTTCGCTCATCGTATCTTCTCCGTCCTTTACCATTCCGCGACGGAACCGTCCGCATGGTGCCATACGGGGTTCTTCCATTCGTGAGGAGTTTTGTTTTCTTCGATCACGAGTTCCTTATTGACGTCAACGCCGAGACCGGGAAGTTTCGGGAGTTCGACGAATCCGTCCTTGAACTCAAAGTCTTTCGTGTTGTGAACGTAGTCGAGAACGCTCTTGCCTACGTTGTAGTGGATGCCGATGCTCTGTTCCTGGATCACGGCGTTGTAACTCGTCGCGTCCACGTTGAGGCACGCCGCGAGGGCGATCGGTCCGAGCGGGCAATGCGGTGCGAGGGCAACGTCGTAACTCTCCGCCATAGCGGCGATCTTCTTGACTTCCGTGATACCGCCCGCGTGAGAAAGGTCGGGCTGAATGATGGAAATACCGCCGGCGTTCAGGAGGCGCTTGAAATCCCATTTGGAGAACAGGCGTTCACCCGTCGCGATCGGAATATTGCAGCAAGCCGCGATCTCCGCGAAACTCTCCATATTTTCACACAGAACGGGTTCTTCGATGAACATGGGATCGAACTCTTCGAGTTTCTTCGCGAGGACTTTCGCCATCGGTTTATGAACTCTGCCGTGGAAGTCGATCGCAATGCCGAAATACTTACCGCACGCCTCGCGGATCGCCGCCACACGTTCGAGAACGGCGTCGATCTTGTCGTAGGTGTCGATCATCTGTAACTCTTCGGTCGCGTTCATCTTGATGGCGCAGAAGCCGGCATCCTGTTTCTCTTTTGCCGCTTTTCCGACGTCGGAAGGTCTGTCACCGCCGATCCATGAATACACCTTCATTCTGTCACGGCATCTGCCGCCCATCAGTTCGTAGACGGGAGCGCCGAACGCCTTGCCCTTGATGTCCCAAAGCGCCTGGTCGATACCCGCGATCGCGCTCATCAGAACGCCGCCGCCGCGATAGAAACCGGCACGGTAGAGCGTGGACCAGATGTCCTCGATCCTCATGGGATCGTTCCCGATCAGATAGGTTTTCATCTCCTGAACACAGGCAAGCACCGCGGAGCAGTGTCCTTCCAATACCGCCTCGCCCCAACCGGTAAGTCCGTTGTCCGTTTCGATCTCAACGAATCCCCATCTCGGACGGACAAAGTAAGTTTGCACGTTAGTGATCTTCATAACTGTATTTCTCCTTTTTACGTTCTGTATTCATAGATCCGGATCATTCCGTTGACCGTGGAATGATCGACTTCTTCGTTTGACAGTATCACGATTTCGGCATCGGTGTATTCTTTCAGAATGGTGCCGATGGCTTCTTTGATGGCGGCTTTACCGCCGATGACGACCCGCTTCGGAGAGCGGGAGAGGATACACCGGATCTCGCCCGAAACCATCACGCCGAGGAAGAACGAATACAGTTCGCTCTCCGACTTATGAAACGTATTTTTCAGAATTCTGACCTTGAAGAGCGCCTCGCCGATCCCGTGTTTGTCCGCATAGTCGAATCCTTGGAGCAAAGTTTCTTTGCAGATCTCGTGATCTTCGAGTTTCACCGCGTCAGCGAGAATGGTGTCCGTTGCGACGGCGTAGATCATTTCGCCCGTCAGCATCGTGCGGGAATCCCGGATCTTTCCGTTTTCCGTTTCGATGATCTTGGTGTGAGAACCGGGGAATACGTACACGCCGTCCCCTGAGAAAACGCCCATCAGTTCGGTTTCCTCGCCGCGCATCATGTCGCTGTTTTCGACCGTCGTGCATTCCGTTTTCACGCCCCGCATGAAGGCGAAGGGGATGCCGGCGATGTCCTCCATACGGCAAAGGTGCATACTGCCGTGAAGTTCTTCCATACCGGCGGGTGCGACGGTGTGAGGAAGTTCCAGAAGCCCGAGTTCGCTCGTCAGCATTCCGCAGGCGAGGACGGCTTTGACATCGCCCTCCTTATAACCGTTCTTATCAAGGATCTCGCGGATCCCGTTTCTGACGGTTTCTTTCAGAATCTCTTTGTTGCCGATACTCTTTTTCGCACCTACGCGGAAAGAGAGCGTTTCGATCACTTTCCCGTCCGTGCAAAGCGATATGCGGGTGTTGGTCGTTCCGCCGTCGACGGCGATATAATTACTCAACGTCCGACACCTCCGCAACGTATTTTTTCGCGAGTTCGGTGATGCCGTTCCAATCGTTCTCACGGATCATTTTCTTATCGGTGATATTGGAACCGATTCCGAAACCGCGGATTCCGCAGGACAGGTACTCTTTCATATTGCCCGTATGGATTCCGCCGACCGCGAGAAGTTTAATGTGCGACAGGGGTGCCGATACCGCTTTGATGTATTCCGGTCCGAGGCTCGTGACGGGGAACACTTTCACGAAATCCGCGCCCGACTTGTGGGCGAACGCGATCTCCGTCGGTGTCAGCGCACCGGGAATGGAAACCAATCCCAGTCGGTTGCTTTCTTTGATCACTTCTTCATCCGTGTTGGGAGAAATGATGAATTGTCCGCCCGCCTCGGCGGTCAGTCTGACCTGCTGTGCGGTCAGAACGGTGCCGGAACCGATGAACATTTTTCCTTTGAACTTTGCAGCGAGTTCTCCGATCGCTCCGGCGGTGTCCTGATCCGACACCTTTCCGTCCGCGGAGTAGGTGATCTCCATCAGTCGGATCCCTCCGTCGTAAAGTGCCTGCGCCAGGGGAATCAGTTTCTCCTTCGGAACACCGCGGATGATCGCGATGATTTTGTGTTTTCCAATTGCTTCAATGATCTGGTCTTTCATTTTGCACCTCGTGTGGTTTTTAGTTTACATTTCTATTATAATATGTAATTTTATCAATGTATATTGATTTTTTAACAAATTATATGGATTTTCTTGCAAAAATGTAGTATAATACTCCCGGTGATGAAAATGAAGGAATTGTTTGATAACAGAATCGAAACGGAAAACACGGTATTCCGTCACGCAAACGGAAAAAGTATCGAATCCGGCAAAGAGTTTCACATCTTCCACGAGATCATCTATTTTATCGACGGAGATGCGGAATTTTTGGGTGAGAACATTCACGTCGGTATCAAGCCGAACACGCTGATCGTGATCCCCAAAGAAACCTATCACCGTCTGATCATTCACGGGGACAGGGAGAAATACCACCGTTGCGTGATCAATCTGTACGACTCCCCCGCGCTCGCGGGGCTGATCTGCAGATGTATGACATGCCAGACCGTGTTGCCGTCAGACGCGGAAATCACACGCCTGTTCGACAAACTGATCGGATATACGGGGCGGGAAGATGCCGGCGTTTACCTCGGTGCGGTAACGGTGCTTCTTCTTGACGCGATCGCGGAGAAATGCCGTTCCGACGTCGGTAAAACGCACCGCAACGCCACTTTGGATCGGGCGCTCGAATACATCAATGCCAATATCGGGAAAAAGATGAGCATTGAGGAGATCGCGAAAGAATGTACGGTTTCGGAATCCGCCCTCTCCCATCTTTTCAGAAAAGAGTTCAATATCACGATCCACAAATTCATCGTGAAGAAAAAACTCATCAACGCCTATAATAGGATCCACGCCGGCGTGCCGTCTACCGTGGCGGCGATGGAATGCGGATTCAACGATTATTCGGGATTCTATAAACAGTACAGAAAGGCGTTCGGAGAATCCCCGTCCAAAACCTCTTCAAAACCCGCCTCACGCGGCGTGAAATGACGTCGGAATTCGCTTTTTGCGTGATCAGAGCGAATCCTTATTCAGCGTTTTTCACTGCCTCGACGTATTTTTCGGCAAGTGCGGTAACACCGTCGTAATCCCCGGCGGCGATCTCGACCTGACGCTCGGTCAGTCGCGGCTCTGACAGCCCACCGGGCTGTCATTCACTCCCGCTCCCATTCGAGTCCGCGATGTCCCATAAACAAAAAACCCCTCGTTGAGGGGTATTTTTGTTGGTGGACCATCAAGGACTAGATTCTCACGCGAACTGCGCGCTCGGTCAGTCGCGGCTCTGACAGCCCACCGGGCTGTCATTCACTCCCGCTCCTATTCGAGTCCGCGATGTCCCATAAACAAAAAGCCCCCTCGTTGAGGGGGTGTTTTTGTTGGTGGACCATCAAGGACTCGAACCTTGGACCGACCGGTTATGAGCCGGGAGCTCTGACCAACTGCGCTAATGGTCCGTTGGCTTTTAGTATTATATCATCTTTTTTTCGGTTTTGCAATAGGGTTCCCGAAAAAACCGAAAGAACAGGGGAAAAACGGAACAAATCTTTCGGAAAATCACGGCGGCGCTATTGACTTTTCCTTCCGTTTGTTATACCATAAAGAAAAAAGTATTTGAAAGGAAACACATATGCCCGGACTTTATACGCTTCTCACCCCCGAAAAACTTGATACCATCCGCAAAGCCCCTTTTTACCGCGAACTGCGTGAGGGAATGATCGCGCAGGCGGACGCGTTTCTCGCCGAAGCCCCCGCTTATCTGAAATTCGCCGATCTGCACCTGTTTGCCACGACCGGAAACCGTTCCGTGTACGAAAAAACATACACGGAGCATCTCGACCGCTTGGAAAGCTACTTCGCCGTCTATCTCATCACGGAAGACGAAAAGTATCTCAACGCACTGACCGACATCGTCTGGGACGTCTGCGGTGTCGAATCCTGGTCGATCCCCGCTCACGTCAAAGAGGATCTTTCGATCGAACGCCGCCGCCGCAATCTCGACCTCGTTTCCACCCGCGTGGGAATGATCATGGCGGAGATCTATCACTTCCTCGGCGATAAACTGCCCGATCTCGTGCGCCGCCGTATCGAATACGAAATGCGCGTGCGCATCCTCGACTCCTACTTTGCCGGTGACGAATATTGGTGGGAGTATACCAACAACAACTGGGCTGCGGTCTGCGCCGCAAACATTTTCTGCTCGTTTATTCTGATGGGCGGAAAAGAGGAAACCGAACGCGCGATCCCCCGCCTCGAAAAGACGATCGAAGGTTTCCTTCTCGGTTTTGACGATGAGGGCTGCTGCAAGGAAGGTTACAGCTATTGGAAATACGGCTTCGGTCATTTCTGCATCTACGCCACCGCTCTGCGTGAGTACACGGACGGAAAGATCGACTACTTCAAACTCCCCAAGATCCGTGCCATCGCCGGTTTTGAGGAATCCATCGCCATCAACGACACGCAATGCATCTCCTTCTCGGACTGCAAACAGATCTTCGCACCGTCCATGGGACTTTCCCACTTCCTGAAAACGGAATACCCCGACCTCGGTCTGCCGAAGATGGGGCTTCCCGCCATGAAGAAGATCACCCTGTACGACCTTTTGTGGCTCAATCCCGCGCTGGAAGGTGTCAGCACGGCTTCCAAAGCCAAGGTGTTCCGCGAGAATCAATGGTTCATCTACCATTCCGAGGCGTTCAACTTCGCCTGCAAGGCGGGTTGCAACAATGAGTTCCACAACCACAACGATATCGGTTCCTTCGTCTTCTCGAAGAACGGAAAAATGACCTTCTCGGATCCCGGCGGAGGAGAATACACAAGACAGTATTTCAGTTCCGAACGGTACTCCATCCTCGCCGCTTCTTCCCGCGGACACAGCGTGCCGATCATCAACGGTCAGTATCAGGTTACGGGAACGGAAAAATCCGTGATCCTCGCCGAGGAAAAAAACCGCTACGCTTTCACGATGAAGAACGGCTATGACGTAGAGTCGCTGAACGCCCTCAACCGCGAGTTCAGAGCGGAGAAAGACGCTCTCGTCATCACCGACACTTACGACTTTGAAAAAGACCCTGACGAGGTGATCGAACGCTTCGTTTCGCTTCTCCCCATCACGGTCGACGGCGGAAAGGCGGTTTGCGGTGATTCCGAACTCGTCTTTGACACTGCCGTGTTCGATGCCTCTGTAACGACGGAGGATTTCCGTGTCGGCGTTCCGCTCTATCAGCTGAATCTCAAAGTCAAAGTTCCCGATGCAAAAATGACACTTTCCGTGAAAGTTTGCTGACAATCAAAAGATCCGTCCGGATGCCGGACGGATCTTTTTTGTTAACTTTTGTTTGCAATATCAGTGGATTCTTCCGTATGCCCACGGATCCGCGTCGTCGCCGATGAACTCTTTGATCGGCTCGGTCGCACGGTTCAGCGCTTCGATGACGTCGGGAGCGAGGGTGAGATCTCCGGCTTTCGCGTTGGCGATCGCCTGTGCCGGGGTTCTCGCGCCGGCAATCACGCTCGTGATCTCCGGTCGGGACAAACTCCACGCGAGTGCCACGTCCTCCATCGGCTGACCGATCTCAAGACAGATCTCTCGGATCTTGTCGATGCAGGAGAAGGCGAGTTCCTCGCAACCGGCTCCGCCGTGTCTTGCGCCCTGACGGATCGCCGAATTGAAGATCTTGGTTCTTGCTCTGCCGACGGGGAAATCGTCGGCGGTTTTATATTTACCGGAAAGCAACCCCTGTCCGAGAGAACTGTACGTCAGAATTCCGATTCCGTTCTCATGGCATTTGCCCATGATCGAGTATTCAATGCCGCGGAAGAGCAGGTTGTACGCCATCTGATTGGAAACCACGTCCGCTTTACCGAGAACGCGGTCAAGATCGCCGATGCCGAAATTGGAAACGCCGATCGCGCGGATCTTACCTTGCTTTTTGAGGTCGGTCAAGGTGTCGAGTGCCTCGTCCATGGAGTCCGCCGACGGCCAATGGATCTGATAGAGGTCAAGATAATCCGTGCCGAGTCTTTTCAGCGTGTTTTCGAGGGAGGAAACCATATCCGCACGGTTCAGATGAGAGTTGGAAACCTTGGATTGGATGACGACGCGGGAGCGGTCGGCACCGAGTGCTTTTCCGAGGATGACTTCGGTCAACCCGCCGGCGTAACTTTCGGCGGTGTCGAAGGAGGTAACGCCGCTGTCAAGGGCAGCTCTGATGGTTTCAACGGAGTCTTTTTCGTCCTGCGGCCCCCAGTTGGAATCGCCGGTAAAGGTCATGCATCCGAGAGTAACGGCAGAGAGCGTCAGTCCCGAATTTCCGAGTGCTTTGTACTTCATATCTGATCTCCTTTTAATTTATTCACCGTAAATCGGCAGATGAAGGGCTTTCATGATCCCGCGGATATGCCCGATGGCGTACGCCACCGTCGCGTGGGAAGTCTGACAACCGGCAAGGGCGGGGTAGTGATCGGGAATGAAACATCCGTCGAAACCGGCATCGTAATAGGTCTTGAGCGTGCGGGGAATATCCACGTCGCCGTCGTCGATCATCATTTCGTCGTACTTCGGTATCGCCCCGCGGACGTTGCGCAAATGGACGTAGGAAATGCGTTTTTCTCTTGCGAAGTGATCAATGGTCTTGTACACGTCCACACCCATTTCGGAGAACGTGCCTTGACAAAATTCCACGGTGCAATACGGCGTCGGGAAGGTGCGGAACAGTTCGTCGTAATCCTCCGGCGAGATGAGAACGCGCCCCGCGTGGCGGAGCATAGGGATCGGGGGATCTTCGGGATGCGCGGCAAGCTGAACCCCAGCGTCGGCGCAGACCGGGAGGATGTTTTCCAAGAAACGGTACAGACGGTGCTTCATCTCCTCGCGGGAGATTTCGGGATACGTGCCGGTGGCTTCCGGTTCGACCACGGTGTTCCACGCCATGGAGCGGGGAATGTAATCGTCGACGAAGGGGTGTCCTTCGGGATCGAAACTGACGGACATCGTGCCGCCTCTGCCGACGGGCGCGGAATATCTGCCGATGACACCGCCCGCGGAGAAGTTGTATCCCATGATCGGGATACCCGCTTTTCCCATATTGGAAATCGTACGCTTGAGGTTTTCGAGTTGTTTCTCCTGTCCCGGCAGATCCATCAGAATCTTATGCCAGAAGCGCGGCGGGAAATTCTCGATCGCCTCGAATCCGAGACCGTTCTCACGGAAGTGAGCGACAAGGCGTTTGAGATCGTCTTCCGCCCAATATCCGTCCTTCGCGGAAGGAAGAACGTCGGTGTCATATTTGAAACCGAGGACGTGAGTAACACCTATCTGACGGAGAAATTGTAAATAGTTCTTGTCATATAGTTCGGTGGCGGCGCGCAATCCGACGGCAACTTTCATAAAATACCTCTATTACTTCGCAAAAACGCGATTCAGTCAAGATAGAAGTTTTCTCTTACGGAAACGACGTTGGGCTGGGAGAACGGCGTTCCTTCTCTTTTACGAACGGCATCGATAAACTCTTCCATCGAGTCGATGGGATGCTCGAAAGAAAGACCGCCGATGATGGCTTGGCTTCTTCTGTGCATATCGGAACCCGCGGTGGGGATCATGCCGAACGCGCCGACATAGGAATTGGCGAGCGCGTTTTCTCTGTTGCCGCGGCTGGCGTTGATGATCTCCACGGCTTCGGCTTCGGGATAGAGATTGAAGTGATCGAGATCGGGACTCTCACGATAAGGATGCGCGTGGACGGCGAGAGCGCCGTTCTCTTTGGCGAACTGAAGGAACTGACGTGCGGAGAGATCCATGATTTCGGGCAGGGCAGCGAGTTTGTCCTCGTCCCAACCGTAGACCAGAATATGCGTTCCGGGGAATCCCTGTTCAAATCCGAAAAATACTTTCAGACGGTCGCCGGCGGCTTCCTTGACCTCGCGGTATCCGCGGGCGAAGGCGTGTACTCTGTCGGCGAAGGGCGCATCGGGCATCTCGTCGTTGATACGGCAGTTTCCGTGGAAAAAGTGATCGGTGACGATGACACCGTAATAACCGTTATTCACGTACAGATCCACGATCTGTTCCGCGCTCATTTTTCCGCAGCGGCTCACGGAAGCCGTATGCAAATGCGTTTCGATTTTGAACATTCTTCACACCTCTTCTTTCGGTTTCGCGGCAAGGACGTTTGCGCGGTTGATGGGTTTTCCGAGTCCCGCTCTGACGGCGGCAATGTATTCTTCGATATTGTGGATGGGTTCTTCAAATGCCATACCGCCGAGGCGGGGCGTTACCGTCGCATGGGCATCGGAACCGGAAGTTTTGAGTTTATCGAAGTTGTTGGCGTAAATGACCGCGAGAGCGTTGGTCTTGTCGGGCATGGAGGCGTTCATGACTTCCACGCCTTCCGTCTGCGGGAACAGGCGGATGTGGTCGATGTAACCCGCTTGGCGGTAAGGATGCGCCTGCACGGTGAAGGCGCCGTTCTCCTTGGCGAATTTCAGAAACTCTTTCGGCGGCATATCCATGATCTCCGGCATGGAAACGAGTTTTTCCTCATCCCATCCGTACACGAGGATATCCGTGCCTTTGTAGGTGTATTCAAATCCGAACATGACGGTCAGTTTGTCGCCTGCCGCCTCCTTGACCTCGCGGTAAGCACGCGCGTACCGTCTGATTTTTTCTTCGTAGGAAGCATCCGGCATCTCGCGGCGTACAACGCAGTTTCCGTTCAGAAAGTGATCGGTGACGATCACGCCGGAATATCCGTTCTTCACGTACAGATCGACGAGTTCTTCCGCGCTCATCCTTCCGCAGATGGAGGAGATTGCGGTATGGCAGTGGGTTTCGTAATAATACATCGGTATCTGACCTCTTTTCAAAAATTACTGTTTTTTCGGGGATCCTGTATTAGAAGAGGATCTTTCCGAGTACCGCCGGTTTTCTTCCTTCAAAGAGTGCGGCGGCGTTTTCGTAAACGTCCGAAGCCGTCAGTGGGACGGGGCGCAATATCCTGCCCGTAGAACCCGCGCTCAGTTCATATAGCCACGGACCGCGGTATCCGACCTCCGACAGGGCTTTCAGAACCCCCGAAAAATCCGCTTTTCCTTCACCGGGCAAAACGTGTCTTTCGTCGATCAGATCGTAGTCGGACACGTGTGTGGTAACGATCTTTTCTCCGACGGCGCGGACGAATTCCGCGTTGTCCTGTTTCGTCAGATGATTGGTGTCGAAAACGACGCGCAACCGGCTGTCCGCTTCCAGCAAGGCGAGGATCTCTCCGCTGTCGTGACCGATACAGGAGCGGGGCAGGTCTTCCACGCAGAGAGTAACGCCGAGATCCCCGGCGGTCTGACACAGTTCCCGCACGGAGCGTTTCGCGGCTTCGAGATGCGCCGCGCGGTCGGCATCGGCAATGGGTTCGCCGCTCGCGTGAAAAACGAAATGTGAAAAGCCGTGAGGCGCCGCTGCCTTCATATAATCCGTGAATTTCCCGACGGTGTATCTCCGCATCTCTTCGTTCGGGGAGGAAGGATCGAGTTTCTCAAACGGCAGGAAGGGCAAGTGGTACGACCACAGCGTTACGCCATGCGCACGCGCGGCTTCGCCGATCCCGTCGAGGATCAGTGCGTCGTGGTCTTTTTCCGCGCCGAAAGATAGTTCGAAATGCGTGATCCCGCCTTTCTCGTATTCGGAAAACCACACGTCAAAAGAAATCGGCTGTGCCGCCGAAAAGAAAGAACTTGACAGTCCGACAGGATACATAATCCACCTCGTATTGTTTTTTTAGTATAACACGCGCGCGGGATGTTGTCAAGAGCGCCGGAGCGGTTTTGAAAACTCCGCGGGGCAAACAGCAAAACGGCGGCAGGGTACTTTCGTCCCCGCTGCCGTTCGGTGATCAATTATTCTTCGTAGCGTTCAAAGACGACTTCTGCTGTGGTAAAGAGTTTCATTTTGAAATACAGACGGAAGTTTCCGCCGGAGAGGATCTCCTCTTTGACGACGGCAGCGTCACTGTCGGCATCGACAACGCGGAAAGTCGCTTTGACGGGTCCCGTGATTCCGAGATCCTTCACGTCGATACGGACGGTCTTGTCTTCCGCTTCGTCCGCGTCGCGGTAGTAGGTGAACATCAGTGCCGCCTTGTCTTCGGACTTCGCGCCGACGGCATAGAGTGCCTCGTCGTCGGTCGAAACCCTGACGGCGGTGCCGAGGCGGTAGAGGTCGCCGAAATACAGGAAGGGGTAATACCCTTTGAGTTTATCGCACACGAAATCCGTGGCGAACATGCCGTTCATACCGCAGGGGCGTGCATCGTAGTACATCAGAAGATCGAGCGGCGCGTATTGCTCCGAAGCCATCACGGCGGAAATGAAGGACGAGCCTTTCAGACCTTTCTCGGTTTTGAGAGAGTAGACCCAATCGTCGCCGACCCAACTCTTGACGTAGTTCCATTCGTTCAGAATGCTCTCGGTCTTCGTAAAGCCGAACTCATCGAGAATATCTCTCGCGAGGCGCGTATCGGCGAGAACTTTTTCAGGCGTGGAAGTATAGACGTGCCAGGAGAAGAAATCGAGGGGCGTTCCGTGATCCCGGCAATATGCGAGGAAGTCGCGGCACCAGGGTTTTGTGGAACGGCAAACGGCAGGACCGCCGATCTTCAGATGAGGGAAACGCGCTTTGAGGCGTTTTGCCGCAATATCGAAGAGGTCGAAGAACTGCGCTTTCGTGCCGCCCCAGGTCTTCTTGTCAACGATATCGGCGTCGTCGGCGCACATGTCCGGCTCGTTCCAGATCTCCCAATATTCGATATCGTATTTGAAACCGTTGTCCCATCCTTCGGTATAGTGCGCGACGATATGCTCGCAAATCCTTGCCCATTTTTGAAAATCGGGCGGGGGAAGCGT
Organism: Clostridia bacterium; assembly: GCA_024404975.1. Lineage (GTDB taxonomy): Bacteria > Bacillota > Clostridia > Oscillospirales > CAG-272 > UBA1740. Next base: position 16,534 of record JAKSPH010000003.1, read on the forward strand.
TCCGTACTTTTTCGGTGGGTGTTCGATCTTCGAGCCGAGACGGTAAAATGTTTTCACACCTGCGTACTCGCAGACTTTGATATACTCGTCCGTGAGATCGAAATCGTAGGAGGCGGGATCGTTCTCGTCGGCGTCAAAGTTTCTGAAAATATTGTGGACGTCGACCGTGTGTTCTCCGCCGTAGGTGGCGCAGAACGCCGCATCGTGGTTTCTCGCATAGGGAATGCCGGCATCCACGAACGCCTGCAAGTTGGAGATTCGCTGATCTGCCGTGAATTTGTAGACCGGTCCGTTGTTGACGGCGTGCATCGGCTTGACTCTGCCGAGGTCGGTATTTCCTTCAAAAATCAAAGTGGACATCATGATTTCCTTTCTTCCGGACAGGAAACGAAAAATGCAGTTTTACGATCACAGATCGGCGATCAGAAGCATGCGGCTCTTGTTGTCGAGAGTACGGTAATCTTCGATGATATAACGGTTATCGTCCGAGTCGCGCACACGGATGGAGAAGTCGCGGTTGATTCTGATATCGTGGTTGCGGTTGCGGATATCGAAGCCACGTACACCGCGCTCGGTTTCGACCACCCAGCGGAGGGTACCGTATTTCTCCACGACGGAGAGGATCTTCGTGATCTTGGGGACAAGATAGTAGTCGTCGAGCGAACGGCGGATCGCCGCGGCGCTTTCGGGCGAGAGATCGTCGATCTTGCGGATGACCGCTCTTTCGACGAATTCGGAATCGAGAAGGGTGATATATTCTTCAAGTTTGTTGACGGGGAACAGACGGCGGGGTTCGAGTTTTTCCATCACGGTACCGTCTTTGAGCGTGACGGTAACGAGGTTATTTTCGTACTGTTCAACCTTATCTTCTGCGGTCAGGTAAATTCTTTCCATGATTCTTTATCCTCCTATCAGAAGTGTTCTTCTTCGCGCATCTTGTCCGCCTCGGCGGTCATGGACTGGATCTGCACGAGTTTGTAGTATTTGCCTTTGAGTGCCATCAGTTCTTCGGGCGAACCGTTTTCGATGATCTTACCGTTGTCGACAACGATAATGCGGTTTGCCTTACGGAGCGTGGAAAGACGGTGCGCGATCATCAGCGTGGTCTTGCCCGCGATCAGACGGTCGATCGCTTCCTGGATCAGATGCTCGGTTTCGGAGTCGACGGCTGCGGTCGCTTCGTCGAAGATCAGAATGGAGGGGTTCATCAGCACGGCGCGGGCAATGGAAAGACGCTGCTTTTCACCGCCGGAAACGCCGACACCGCGCTCACCGAGCCACGTGTCGTAGGCATCGGGCTGACGGGCGATGAAGCCGTGGGCGTTTGCGATATCCGCCGCGTGGATGACGTCCTCGACGGAGGCATCCGGATTGGAGTACGCAATGTTGTTGAAAATGGTATCGGAGAACATCATCGGTTCCTGCTGAACGTAACCGATCTGTCCGCGGTATGCCGCGAGGTCGAAGTTCTTGATATTGTGTCCGTCGACGAGGATCTCTCCGGAATATCCGTCGTAGAATCTCATCAGAAGGTTGATCAGCGTGGATTTACCGGAACCGGTCGTACCGACGATACCGACGACTTCACCGGGATTGATGGTGATCGTTACGTCGTCAAGCACTTTCTTGGTGCGGTCGAAGGAGAAACCGACGTGGAGGAATTCCACTTTGCCCTTGAGTTTTTCGGGGACAACGTACTCTTCGGATTGCGTTTCCGGCTCGGCTTCCAGAATATCGAGGATCTTCTCGGTGGAGGCGAGGGCGGACTGATAGGAATCGGAGAGGTTGGCGAAGAAGCTGACGGGGTTATAGAACATATTCGCGTAGGAGATGAAGGTGATGATGGTGCCGGCGGAGTATCCTGCCGCACCGCTGATCACCTTGGAACCGCCGAAGCCCCAGATGATGAGGGATCCGCAGGTGATGAAGAAGGAAACGAACTGCGGGAACGCGGTTGCGAGTTTACCGATGCGAAGATCCATATCCAGCCAATCTTTGTTCTTCTGTTCGAACTTATCGGTGGAACGCTGTTCTCCGGTGAAGGATTTGATGACTTTGATACAGGGGATGGTGTCGGCGAGGGTCGCGAACACACTCGACCATCTGCGCCAGATACGGCGGTAGAACGGACGGATCTTCAGAGAGAAGAATCTCGTCAGCAGAACGATGATCGGCACGGGGATCAGAGAGAGCGCGGTAAGCCCGGGGTTCTTCGCCAGCATGATGACGACAAGACCGACGAGCTGGAACAAATGGACGACCGCTTCCTGCGTGATACGGAGCATGAACGCCTGAAGTGTTCCGGAGTCCGATGCGATACGGTTGATGACCGAACCCGTGGAAGTCTTATCGTAGAACTTCATGGGCAGGTACTGTGCTTTGCGGTAAATGTCAAGACGGAGGGCGGCGACGGCTTTATCACCGACGGTACGCATGAGGTAGGCGCGGATCGTACCGATACCGTATTGGAGAATGTACGTTCCGAGCAGGAGCAGGATCATCGCCGTCAGCAGTTTGGACTGTTGCGTTGCGCCGATGCGGTCACGCACCCAGTTCAGCACGACGTTGGTGGATTCCTTGCCGTTGAATACGGAGTCCACGATGAAACCGGTGATGGCGGGGGGGACAAGTGCCATTGCCGTCGTGAACAGCGAGAGGAAGATACAGAGGATGACGCGCTTCATCTGCGGGCGGAGATAGGTGTAAAGTTTCTTTACGATCTTCTTCTTGGAGCGGCACATGATACATTCCGCACCGGGGTGGAGAAGCGTTCTGCCGCACTTGGGGCAGACGGAGAGCGCGCGTTCGAAAGTGACCGCCATAATGGCGTTTTCTTCATTGAGGGGAGCGCCGTTGTTCAAATGGGAGATAAAGAGCGCGGATGCGTCGCACAGAGAGGCGATGGCGTAGGTGTAACGGAAGTACACTTCACGCTTACCGTCCGGCATCACGGCGGAGAGTGTCGCGTTGCCGTACATACGTTTGGCTTCCACCTCTTTCATATCTTTGAAGAGGTACTTTTTGTATTCTCCCGGAGTAGCGTCGTAGCAATACACCGATTCCGGCGTAAAGAAAAGAGCGGTCTCGGAATATCTGCCGTTCAGTTTCAAATCACCTACTATGGCAAACAGTACGTTTTCACCGCTCTCGGAAATTTTGTCGAGAATAAAGAGGGAACCTTCGGGGAGTGCTTTGTTTTTCAAAATCATCTGCGTATCCATGAAATATTACCGCCTTTTCCTTTTTCGCGCAGGGCGCGCGCATACCCGACCTTAATTATGATAATACCATCGGTTGATGGTCTAAAAAGCATTGTATCGCAAACGTCCGGAATTGTCAACCTTTTTCCCGAAAAAGGGGGAAAAACTTTTGAATTAGTTCACTTCAGTGCAAAAGCGGAGAGAATCGGACAAACCCGAGGAAAAAGGGAAACGGCGATTTTCCTTTTTCCTTTGGCAGTGCGGCATTTCCGCTTCCGGAATTTCCGCGGAAGTTTTCTTATGTAATTATTCAAGACGGATTCTCCTTATAAAACACGCGCCCGATAAAAACCGTAAAGGTTCTTATCGGGCGCGTTTCTTCGAGGGGAGTGTTTTGCAACGTCCCTGCAAGGAAAGAGTCGAAAAGAAGGTTACCTCGGATTCTTCAAAGGCGGTACGCAAGCGAAACCGACGGATCTCTGTTTTTTTCTCAAACCCCTTGACAAACCGTTCTTTCCTTTGTATAATAAACAGGTACGACGAAGAAGGGAAGGAGTAGCCCCTCCGACACACCGAAGAGAGGAAACGGCGGTGAGAAGTTTCCGTGTGCAAAAGGCGAAGCAGTCCCTGAGTCCCGGGAGGAAAGCGCGAGCGAGTAAACCCCGGCGGATGCCTCCGTTACAGGGCGTGAGTCGGTTTTCGACTTTCCGAGGGATCTTTCGCGTGAGCGGGATCCGAACTTCGGTGGTAACACGAATTATTCGTCCGGAGCATAGCGTGTTTTTACGCTATGTTCCTTTTTTATTTGCGTATTTATTAAACATTTTCAATATATTTCGGAGGAAAACATCCATGAAATGGACATCTCTCAACGATCTGCGTGAAAAGTACCTCTCCTTCTTCGAGAGTAAAGGCCATCTTCGCCTTCCCAGTTTCTCGCTGATCCCCAACAACGACAAATCCCTGCTTCTCATCAACTCCGGTATGGCGCCCATGAAGAAATTCTTTACGGGCGAGGAAGAACCGCCGAGAAGACGCGTCTGCACCTGTCAGAAGTGCATCCGTACGCCCGACCTTGAGCGTGTCGGACACACCGCGCGCCACGGCACGTACTTCGAAATGCTCGGCAACTTCTCCTTCGGCGATTACTTCAAAAAAGAGGCGATTCCGTGGGCTTGGGAATTTCTGAACGGCGTTCTTGAAATTCCGAAAGACCTGCTTTGGCCCTCCGTCTACAAAGACGACGACGAGGCATACGCCATCTGGCGCGACGTGATCGGAATTTCCGAAGATCACATCGTAAGACTCGGCAAAGAGGATAACTTCTGGGAACACGGTTCCGGTCCCTGCGGCCCCTGCTCCGAGATCTACTTCGACCGCGGAGAAAAATACGGCTGCGGTTCTCCCGACTGCAAACCCGGATGCGACTGCGACAGATTCATGGAGATCTGGAACAACGTATTCTCCCAGTTCAACAACGACGGAAACGGCAACTACACCGAACTCGTTCAGAAGAACATTGATACCGGTATGGGACTTGAGCGTCTTGCCTGTGTCATGCAGGGCGTCGACAACCTCTTTGAAGTCGATACCGTGCGCCGCATCCTCGACACTGTTTGCGCCATCGCCGGAAAGAAATACGGCGAAGACCGGAACGACGATATTTCCATCCGTGTCATCACCGACCACATCCGTTCCTCGACCTTCATGATCTCCGACGGCGTTATCCCCTCCAACGAGGGCAGAGGCTACGTCCTCCGCCGTATTCTCCGCCGCGCCTGCCGCCACGGAAAACTCCTCGGCATCGACCGCAAGTTCCTCACCGAACTCTGTGAGATCGTCATCAGTCAGAACGAGAACGCTTATCCCGAACTCAAGACCAAGAAAGATTACATCCTCAACGTCATCGCGCTCGAAGAAGAAAGATTCGATCAGACGATCGACTCCGGTCTTTCCATCCTCTCCGCCGTGATGGAGAACGAGGCGAAGAAGAATTCCGCCGTCATCAGCGGTGCGGATGCCTTCAAACTTTACGACACCTACGGTTTCCCCGTTGACCTCACCCGCGAGATCGCAGAGGAAAAGGGCTTCACCATCGACGAGGATAAGTTCCGCGAACTGATGGAAGAGCAGAGAACCCGCGCGAGAGCCGCAAGAGGTAACATCAGCGGTTGGACCGATACCCAGAAAACTCTCCTTGCGGGACTTCCCAAGACCGAGTTCCTCGGCTACGATGCGAACGAGTGCGAGGGAAAAGTCATCGCCATCCTCGCAGACGGCGAAGAGATCCCCGAAGTTTCCGAAGGCGAATGCTCCGTCATCACCGATAAGACCGTGTTCTACGGCGAAGGCGGCGGACAGGTCGGCGATACCGGTGTCATCACCGCCGGCGACACGAAACTCACCGTTCTCGATACCAAAAAGACCGACGGCGTTTATATCCACCTTGTCAAAGTGGAAAACGGCACGCTGAATAAAGGTCAGACCGTAACTCTTTCGATCGACGCCGTCCGCCGTGCCGCCATCCGCAGAAACCACACCGCAGCCCACCTCCTTCAGGCGGCGCTCCGTTCCGTCCTCGGCGCTCACGTCGAGCAGGCAGGTTCCTACGTCGATGAAAAAGAAGTCCGTTTCGACTTCTCGCACTTCAAAGCCATGACCGCGGACGAGATCGCCGAAGTCGAAGCGATCGTTAACGAGCATATTCTCGCCGCAGAGGAATGTTCCACCACCGTTACCGATATCGAATCCGCACGCAAGATGGGTGCTATGGCACTCTTCGGTGAAAAGTACGGCGAAAAAGTCCGCGTCGTCAAAGCCGGCGTTTCCTCTCTCGAATTCTGCGGCGGTACTCACGTTTCCAACACCGGAAACATCGGTCTGTTCAAGATCGTTTCCGAATCTTCCGTTGCCGCAGGTGTCAGAAGAATTCAGGGTACGACCGGTCTCGGTGTCCTCGCTCTGATGAACGAGAAATCCGATCTGATCGCCGAAGTCGCAAAGGAACTCAAAACCGGTAACGTCCGTGACGTTGCGAAACGTGCCGTTGCCGTTCAGGACGAGATCCGCGAACTCAAACGCGAACTCGACAGCGCAAATGCCAAGATCTCCGAAATGCAGATGGCATCCCTCCTCTCCTCCGCGAAAACCGTCGGAAAGTTCAAAGTCCTTACCGCGAAACTGAACGTGAAACCCGATGCCGCAAGAAATCTCTGCGACACCGTGAAAGCATCTCAACCCGACACCGTCGCCGTATTCGCGGCAGTATCGGACGGCAAACTCAACTTTGTCGCGGCAGCCGGTCCCGAAGCAGTCAAGATGGGCGCACACGCAGGAAAGATCCTCGGTGAAGTCAGCGCGATCTGCGGCGGAAAAGGCGGCGGCCGTCCCGACAGTGCTATGAGCGGCGGTCGTGATCTTGACAAGATCGAAGAAGCGCTTGCCAAGGTCGAATCCATCCTCGCTTCTCTCTGATCAAAGGATAAATGACAACAAAGGTCGGTAACATTAAAGATTCCGAGCGGCCGCTCGCCGTTCAGATACTTCTCTTTGTACTTCCTGTCATCGCAACGAGCGTACTTCATTCCTTATTCAACACCGCCGATACCTACATGGTGGGAAACTTCGGCGGTGCCACGGAGGAAGAGTGTCAGACGGCGCTTGCCGCGGTCGGCTCCTGTTCTTCGCTCATCAATTTGTTGGTCAATTTCTTTATGACGCTTTCCCTCGGTGCAGGCGTTACGGTAGCGCAGAGTTACGGTGCGAAAAACTATGACGTGATGCGCCGTGCCGTACCTACCGCGGTCATCATCGGCGGTATCTTCGGCGTTGTCGTCATGGTCACCGGCGAACTGTTCGCCGAGCCTCTCCTCGTCCTGATGGGAACGACACCGAGCGCACTGCCGCAAGCCGTCCTGTATATGAAAGCGTATTTCCTCGGCATCCCTGCTTCGCTGATCTATAACTACGCGGCGGCTTGCCTGCGTTCCACGGGCGATACGACGCATCCTCTGGTCTTTCTCACGACGGGCGGCGTCTGCAACGTCATCTTCAATTTCATCACCGTTGTGGGCTTCGGAATGGGCGCTCTCGGTGTCGGTCTTGCCACCGCCGTGAGCCAGGTCGTTTCCTGTATTCTCGTTCTGATCCACCTCTTCCGCGGAAAGGGCATGTGCAAACTTGCGATCAAAGAGTTGAAGATCGACTTCCCCGTGCTGAAAAAAATGCTGATCATCGGCATCCCCGCCGGCATTCAATCCGTCCTCTTCTCCATTTCGAACGTGATGATCCAGGCATCGGTCAACTCCTTCGGTTCCGAAGCCGTCGTTGCGGGAAACACCTCGGCGGGTACCGTCGGCGATTACGTCTACGTCATTCAGAACGGATTCTATCAGGGCGCCTTGACCTTCACCGGTCAGTTCTTCGGCGCGCGCCGTCCCGATAAGATCAAAAAAGCCACCTTGTGGTGTCTGTTCTACGTTACGGCATTCGGTCTGTTCTTCGGAACGCTCGCCAACGTATTTGCTGTCCCGCTTCTCTCGATCTTCCTGAAAGACAGTGCCGCCATCGAAGTCGGTGTGATCCGTCTGCTCTGGATCGTACAGCCGTATTTCCTCTGCGGTGTCATGGAAGTCGGAAGCGGCGTTCTGCGCGGTCCCGGAAAGTCCACTCTCTCCATGATCATCGCCTTGCTCGGTTCGTGTGCGTTCCGTATCCTTTGGATCACGTTGGTGTTCTCGCAGCATCACACGCTTCCGTGGCTCTACGTGTCCTACGCCATCTCATGGATCGTTACCTCGATCGTCTACTACATCTTCGCCTTTGTCAATGTGAACAAGTATCAAAAGCGCTTTGCCGCCGAAGATGCAATGGCACGGTAAGGAAAGCCTCCGCCGTTACGGACGGTTTCACAGGAATTAAAAAACGACGGGAACGTTTGGTTCCCGCCGTTTTTGCTTTTTGTTTCGTAAAATGCGTGTATATGTAAACAATAATTTGCAGATTGGTGTCGTTTATCTGCCGGTTTTACGGATGCTGCAGAGCTGATCGCTCACCTGCTCAAACATCTGGAACATCTCCGCTTTCTCAAAGGAAATGCAGTTGCCGAGCGGGATGCCCATTTTTCTGCCATCCTCTGACGCGTCGATGTCCGCGGCGGTAAAGATAAACTGCCAGCCTTTTTCCGAAGTCTGCGTTTGGATCAGTTTTCGTATGTCCTCTTTATCGAAACTGCGGCTTGAGTTCTCGTAGCCGTCCGTGGAGATCACGAACACGGTGTGTTCGGGGACGTCCTCTTCCCGCACGTACTTCTGAATTTCGAAAATGCGCTCCGCTTGGGTTCCAACGGCGTCAAACAGAGCCGTCCCGCCGCCGACTTCGTATTCTTCTACCGTCAACGGCTTCACGTCCCCGATCTTTGCGCGGTCGATCAGAATCCGGCTCTCGGTGGAGAACAGCACCGCCGTGACAAGGCACTCGCCCTCCTCTTTCTTCTGCTTTGCGATCATGGTGTTGAACCCGCCGACGACGTCGCTCTCGCTCCCCGCCATCGACCCGCTCCGATCGAGAATAAATACAAGTTCCGTGAGATCTTTTTTCATTTGATAATGCTCCTTTTCTTTTTGTTTTGAACGTCTTGAAATGCGCTCTCACTTCTATTATATCAGTTCCCCTGTACCAAAAATCGCCCACGGTAAATAAAAAATTGTTTTTCCAAAATAAAAACCGCCATCGAAGTCGGTGTGATCCGTCTGCTCTGATCGTACAGCCGTATTTCCTCTGCGGTGTCATGGAAGTCGGAAGCGGCGTTCTGCGCGGTCTCGAATCATACGTCTTGACAAACATAAAAGATTTTATTATAATATACATTAAAGATTAGTATAATATCGGGAGGGACATTTATGGATATCAGACTTTCTGATGAGCAGCAAAACTTTATCGATTTAGCTTTATCGGGAAAGAATATTTTAGTAAATGCCTGTATTGGTAGCGGAAAAACCACGGCAATTCAATGCTTGACTCAAGTCATACCAAGCAACAAATCCATTTTATACTTAACCTACAACCGTTTACTAAAGGTCGATGCAAAATCCAAGATAATGAGAAAAAATACTATGGTTACAAATTATCACGGATTTGCCAGTACTATTCTAAAACCATACGGAATACCTAGCGGAATACCTGACTTGATTCAAACGTTTCTGAAAACACAACCTTATTTGCCGCATTATGATATCTTACTGATTGACGAGTATCAGGACATAGATCAAGAACTTTCCGAAATGTTGGAAGTGATCAAAGAATCCAACCCTTATATGCAGCTAATTGCCGTCGGCGATATGGATCAAAAAATATATGATAAAACATCCCTTGACATACGCAGTTTTATCAATTCTTTTCTCGGTCAATATGAAACACTTTCTTTTACAAAATGCTTTCGATTGAATGCCGAACACGCTGCAATGTTGGGCGAAATATGGCATAAACCTATTGTCGGAGTGAATGATACCGCTAAAGTTGAAGTAATGACGTGTGAAGAAGCCGTACAATTTTTGTCCAAACAGCAGCCTTCCGATATTCTTTGCCTCGGTGGACGAAAAGGCACTATTTTCAATAATGTACTCAATCGGTTGGAAATGGAACATCCCTCCATATTTAACAAAAAAACTGTATGGGCAAGCATTTCCAATAAAGATGGCATGGGTTCTACCGAACCAAATCAAAACTCTGCGATTTTTACCACTTTTGATAGCAGCAAAGGGTTGGAGAGAAAAATATGTGTAGTTGCCGATTTCACCGATGACTATTGGCGTAAGAGAGCGGACCAGCCCTTTCAAAAATATGAAATATTGAGAAACATCTTTTGCGTTGCTGCCAGCAGAGGAAAAGAACACATTATATTTATTTCTCCGTCCATTGATACTGTCCATCTTCTATCAAAAGAAGTCCTCGCAATAAAGTTTGACAAAAAAGACGCAAATAAGCTCCCCATACCTATAACCGAATTGTTTGATTTCAAATATATTGAAAGTATTGAAAAATGTTATTCATTGCTTGAAATAAAAGATGTATCTTCGGATGATTTAAGTGAGATTCCTATTAAAACAAGCGATTGTTTGATAGATCTCAGTCCTTGCGTTGGAATATATCAGGAATCCTCTTTCTTTCAAGGGTATGATTTAAAAACAGCAATCTTATTTTACGATCCTCGAATTTCCGAAGAAGAAATCGACCAAGCATCCGAGGAAGAAAAAGTCCTTATCCTCACCGCTTTGGAAACGAAGCAAGATCGCTACAGAGTTCAAGTTGAAATTCCCTTTATTGCAGAAGAAGAAACAAAAGCACTCCATCGCAGATTGGAAACTGTTTTTTCCCGAAATGAAACTATTCAAAAATTAGTTCAATTAGACTTTGCTCCATACGGTTTCCCTTTTTTGAAAGCACGCGGATATTGCGATGTAATCAAAGATAATATTGTCTATGAACTCAAATTCGTATCTGAACTCACGCACACGCATTTTTTGCAGTGTGCTTGCTACATGATCGGTTTAGGATTAAAAAAGGGAATACTTTGGAATACACGTTTCAATAAAAAATTTGAAATCCGTATTAAGGATCAAGATTTGTTTATGCTGAATGTAGCAGAAACAGTATTGAAAAAAGATCATTTAACTGCGTCGTTTGAAGGTAAGCGGTCATCTTTAACACTCCCCCAAACAACTGTCTCGGCTTCGCCTTTCAAACTGCACGTTTCTAATGCCTTTTCGCACCATTTCGCCGTTCTTGATGTTGAAACCACACTTGCGGGGAATGTTATGTCTGTCGGTCTTGTTATTGCAGATAAACACAGTTTTAATCAAGTGGATCAATTATATTTGGTTTCCGAACCGGAATGCACCGAAAACAGTATGTTTCGTTCTGCTCTTTGGCTTCCGAATACGCCGAGAGCAATTATGACTAACAAGCAGGCGTTAGGGGAGCATATTTCCCGTCTTCTTAATCAGTATGGAGTGCATGAGATTTGTGCATATAATGCCGGGTTTGATCAGCGTGCGTTACCTTGCTTGAACAATTTTTTTTGGATTGATATAATGAAAATTGCACCATACAAACAATTCAACTCAAAAATCCCGGATTCCGCAGAATGTTGCTCAACAGGAAGGCTCAAGACCAAATATAAGGCACAAGATATGATTCACCTACTGACCGGTAATCTCGCTTATTCCGAATCTCACAACGCTTTCCGGGATGCTCAAGATGAGTTACTGATTATGCAAAAATTGAACTTGCCTTTTGAAATCTATGTTCAACACGGATCACTTGGGCTTAAGTCATCTTCGCCATCCTTTGGAAGTAGCAAGTCTGTTCTATATAATAAAACGGAAAATCCGATTATCCGGCAAAATCAACCAAAACCTTTTGTTTCTCAATCTCAATTTTCTGGTTTTGCCTCCGATAAGCCAATTGCCCAAACTGTAACGGCAAGCAGTTTTTCTCCGGATTTGTATTATGGATTTGATGAAACCGCTCACCTCTTGGGGCAAAGGCGAACGGACATTCATCGTTATATTGATGAAGGGAAACTACAAGCAATCCAAAAATGGAATAGGATTTATATCACAAAAGAATCGGCAAACAAATTAAAAGACGAGCTTGACCAAATGAACGAGGAAGCAATGAAGATCTATAGAATAATCTTCGGAATGATCTTTCTCATGATATTGCTGTTTTGTTTTTTATCAGGATGTTAAAACAACCCCCGCCTCGGAACCGAGGCGGGGGTGCTGTTTCTGAAGAGGGATCATTTCCTGTAGGCGAGTTTGCCCGATTTTTCAAGCAGTTTGATGAACAGGCCGCCCTGGACGGTTCTGTGCTGGAAGCCGACCTTTCCGCCGGTAACCGTGTCGTACCAATCGGTCATCGGGACGTGAGAGAAGGACTCATCGTAAGTGCGCCAGAGCGGAGCGATGAACTTCTCGAAATCGCCTTTCGTTTTCGCCATGGTCGCCGTCCAGACGAGCCAGTCGGACTTGGTGTTGTCCGCTCTGGAATCGAGCGGCAAGCCGTATCTGTTCATCTTTGCGAAATAACTTGCGATCTCGCTTTCCACGACCTCGGCAGGGAACAGACCGGTACCCCAGATCTTATCCCAAACCATATTGTATTTCATGGAGAAGGAATCGGGTTTATCAAACGCGAGGCGGTAGGAACCGTCGCCGTTCGCGGCACGGGCGACCCAACTCTGCGCTTTTTCTTTGGCGATGGCGGCGAATTTCTCCGCTTCGTCCTTCTTTCCGAGTTTGTCGCAGAGAACGGAAGTTCCCATAATGCCCATGATGGCTTTGAGCGAGAGGTTGCAGTTGTGCGCGAGGTGTCCGGCGAAATCGTCGGTGCAGAGTTGGTTTTCGGGATCGTCCCCGAAGCGGATGAGGTATTCCGTCCAACCGAGAAGGGTGTCGAAATGAGATTTCGGGAAGTCGGTTTTTCCGTCGGCAAGAACGGCGGTGGCTTCCATAATGATCATATTTCCGCATTCCTCCACGGGCATCTGCATTTCATAACGGAGTTTTCCGGTCGCTCTGTCAAGACCGTAGACCTGACCGTTGACGAGAGGATACTGTCCGGCATCGTGAGGCGCAAAGTCAAATTCCCACGCGGGCGACGCGGCGAACTTGTAGATCGGACGCATCATGGCGCGGACGAGTTCGGGGTTGTACCGCAGGAAGATCGGGATCGAGGGATAGGAAACGTCCACCGTGGCGGCACAGCCGTTCGAGAAACATTCCTTGGAAATGTAGAGGAGATCGCCGGCTTCGTCGCGGACGAGTTTTGCCGCCGCAAGGATCTGACGGTAAGCGAGGTTCAGAAGATCTGCGTATTTCTTTCCGCCGGCGGCGACCGCCTCGGCATAGAGTTCCGCGGAGAACTTGTCGGCGCGGGAAACGAGAGTTTCATATTCTTCGTTTGCCGCGGTGATGGCGCAGCGAATGCATTTTCCGCCGTCGCGCCACGGGCTGACAAGGTTTTTACCGAAATACTGTATGGATTCCACGTCGTCGTAGGCGAGGAGAACAAGCCCCGGTTCTCCGGCGGCGAGATTCTTTTCGACTCTGATCATGTGAGCGCCGGCTTCGGTGCGGGTTTCACCGCGCATACCGAGGTAAAGATATCCCCAATCAATACGGAGATCGTCGCCCGAACGGTTCAGCACGTTTTGTTCCTCGGCGCCCATCTTCAAACCGGAAACACCGCCGACACGGAACTCTTCCGTGACGATCGGCTTCTGTCCTTTACTGTTCAGAACCAACGTGTCTTCCGCGGACACGGAAAGAGAAACTTCGTGCGCCTTACCGTCCGTCGGCTCCCATCTGACTTCCATATAGGAAACGGGGCGGGAGAGGAGGTTCACGTCATCGAGGAAAAGCGGTGTCATCATACGGACGGACGCGCGGATGCCGAAGCCCTCAAACACGGCTTTGGTGGAGAGAGCGTCGATGTCAAGCGAAATCTGCTCAAATTTTCTCATGTTTCTGTCAAAACCGAGGAAAGCGGCGTTGACACCGTCGACACGCATCGCACCGAGAACGTAATTGCGGGCGCCCGTCCAATGCATAGGAACGTCCGCGTTCAGTCGGGTGTATTTCGACCAAACGGAAAAATAAGGATCTACAGTAAATAAAGGAACTGCGGGGGCGCGGAACTTTCTCATAAAGATTCTCCTTTGTTTTTATGTTCATTATAGCATAGGTTTTTCCGTTATTCAAGAAGAAAACGAAAAAAAGAAGCGCCCTTTTCCAAAGCGGAAAAAGGTGCTTCTTTTGATCACTGAACCGCGTTTTTGAAGGAGTCGTCAAGCGTTACCACGGCGGTCTGTCCTTCGACACCCGCGCGGACGTAATGAACGACGACGGTGTCGCCGACTTTGGCGTGGAGCATGGCATCAATGACGTTGTAACGGCGGTTGACTTCGTACGTTTTCCCCGCGATCTCAATGCTGACGATCACGTCGTCGACACAAAGCTGCGCCGAAACGGGGTTCACCGTGGCTATCTCATCGACGGCTACGGTTTCACGGATATGCACTTTCCCGTTTTCCGTGTCGTAAACGGCAGAAGAATCCACGGTTTTGACCTGCACGTTCAAAAGAGACCGGTACATTTTGCCGTCATTGTAAAACAGAATGTTATCCGCGACCGCCGTGGCGATGTTGGAAGGAATCGCGTAACCGATATTGTCGATCGAAGAATCCTGAAGTTTGGCGTTTACGATGCCGATCAGTTCGCCCTTGTTGTTGAACAGACCGCCGCCGGAGTTTCCGCCGTTGACCGCGGTGTCGATACGCATCAGACGCATATTGAGCGAAGTCTTTCCGTCTGCCGCCGTCATCGTGAGATATTCACTGTCAACGTTGACGTGTCCGAGGGTTGCGGAAACGCCGCGTCCTTCGGGGTTGCCGATGGCGATCGCGGTTTCGAGAACGCTCACGTCGTCGGAATTCGCCGTCGTCGCCTCAAGTGCCGCCGATTGACGGAGGACCTGCGAGTTTTCCACTTTCAGCACCGCGATATCGTAGGTCATCGAACCGCCGACGTAGGTCGCGGGAATGGCGTACTGACTGCCTTCCATGCCGTAGAGGAAGAGTTGCAGGGACTTACTGATGGAGGGACTGCCGCTCGCGTTGTAAACCACGTGATAGTTGGTGATGATATAAGCGTTTCCGAGATCCTTTTCCAACCGATAGATCACGCCGGCACCCGCCTGCGTGGATTGGGTAACGCCCTGCTGATAAGATCCCCACCCGACTCTCGTGGTGTAAGGAACGTCAAACGTCGCGTAAATACTGACGACGGAGAGCAGTGCCTTGGAAGCGGCGAGCGTGTCGACGCCGGTTTCGGTATTGACTGAAACCTCGTAGGTGTCGCCCGAATTCACGGAAAGTCCGCGGATCGCCTCGGCGATCGCCGCGTTGAGTTGATCCTTCGTGACCGAATCGTCGTTCTTTCCGTTTGTTTGCGCGGGAGTATCGCCGAGCGATCCCGTGCTTAATAGATAATCCCCCATAAGGCAGGAAGAAAACATTGTCGCCGAGATCATAAGGGTGATCGCGAGGATCAATGCCGAAATGCGTTTTTTCATAAGCGCCTCCGTAGCAGAAAGTGCTTATAGTATAATCTATTTTTGTTAAGAGAATGTGTACAAAGCACGGAAAATGTGTTATTTTTTCAAAGTATTTTCATACGTTTCGGGAAAACATTAAGCCGGCACCCGCAAATTACGGGTGCCGGCACGGAAAACACAGGTTCAGCCGAGGAACAGAGGACGGCGCTGTCTGCCGTTCAGCGCGGATTCGAGGCAGTCGCCGAGCATGGAAAATTCCGCGACGAGCGAGTGGGGTTTCTTCTCCGGATCGTCCTGCCGCATCGGAACGAAATAGACTTCCCGCCGCAAAAGAAGCGCGGCGATGTTATGGAGATTCTGCGAGAGAGAATCGTTGGAAGCGAGGGCGATCACGGTCGGACGGTCGCACCGCAGATGGGCTTTCGCCGCCATCGTCACGGCACTGTCGGTGATTCCTGCCGCGATCTTCGCCAAAGTGTTTCCGGTGCAGGGGGCGAGGATGAGCGCTTCGAGCGGCTTCGCGGGGCCGAGCGGTTCGGCATCCACCACGGTGTGGATAATGGGGTTGCCGCACAGTTCCTCCACCTTCTCGCGAAACACCCGCGCTTCGCCGAACCTCGTGTCGGTGGCATACACGCGCTCACTCATGATCGGCTGGACGTTCCAGCCCGCACCGACGAGTTTTTCAAGTTCCGAGAACGAGCGTTTGAGTGTGCAGAAAGAACCGGTAAAAGCGTATCCGATCATAGCGTTTTCCCTCTCGGCGGTCGTTTTTCCGATAACGTATTATTTTTCAGACGTCATTCCTCCCATCATGCGGAGGACGGAACGGCAGAGCGCACGTCCCGCGCTGTCGGGGAACATGGCGGTCGGTACGCCCCTCAGAGTTTCGTACGCCAGACCGTAGGGCAGGTTCTCCCCGGAAGCGAGTTCGATCACGCGTACCCCCGCGAGGTCGGATTGTTCCGTGATGATATTCTTCGCGGGGGCGGTGTTGATCAGAATATCCAGCCCCGAAAAATCCGCGGGCGGGCAGTCCCCGCCGACCTGTACCGCGTCCACGCCGACTCTGCCGAGGGTTTTGCAGGTTTCCATTTTGGTGGAAAAGACCTTGATCTTCGCGCCGAGGAAGAGCAGTTCGCGGACGAGTTCCCGCCCGATCCTGCCGTATCCCACGATCCCCGCGCGCAGGTCGGCGGGAACGCGATTCGCGGTAGTGAGCAGGTAGCCGAGCGTCCCCTGCGCCGTAAAGTGCGCGTTCTCCGACAGAAAGATCAGATCTTTTGAAACGTCGATCACCCGCCCGCCGTGCGATGTGATTTCGTCAACTATTGTTTGCATAACGGCATATCCGACCGTTACGGTCCCGCGCCCTCCGAGGGAGGAGAGAGGAACGTCGGTCCCCCGAAGGACACCGGCTTCCGCCACCGTAGGGATGGGGAGCAGTTCCACCCGTTCCACGTCCGGAAAGAGATCTTTCCCCGACAGGGCAAAAAACTCTTTCAGACATTTTTTGCATACGGGCAACCGCTTGTCGGCGCCGTAAGTTTGAATTGTCATGAGCATTCTCCAACGGATATTGACGGTTTCCCGTCTTTATCATTGTATGCAAAACACGCGCCGCCGGACAGAAAAAAACGCGCGTGCTCCCGCATTTCTGCATCAGGGTTGACTTTTTCGCTAAAATATGATATAATATGCATATCAATCGAGAAAGGCCACTGTGGCATCCATGAAAAAGTTCCAAGAAATTGCGAAAATCGTCGCATTGATCCTCGCCGGGATCCTGCTGTTTGGCGTGATCGCCGTGGTATTAAAGTCCATCGGCGCATAATAAAACCTCCGGAAGAAAAGTCCACCGGAGGTTTTATTTTTTTTCGCATTGTCGGGTCTGTTTCACCGTTTTCCGATTTCGGCTCATTCTACGGGGCGGGGAAGCGATTCGAGATATTCGACGTATTCGGAGATGAGAACGTCAAAGTTTGCGCGTGCTTCCTCTTCGGAGTCCGAGAAGGAATTTACGAAATAGGTATAATCCTCGTTCGCCAGGCTGAAATCGTAACTGTTGGAATTGTTGGTGAATACGGTATCGCCGATCCTGTAAGTGCCGGTTGCGGCATCGTAGGAGAAGGTCAGAGTTTCCTCCATCTTCTCGGGATTTGCCTTGCGCTCCGCATAGCAATGTTTTACCGTGCCGGCGGCAACGTCGAAGAAATAGTAATCGTACAGGGGAGAGGTTTCAACATCGCCGATCTGACTGCCGGTAAAGGATTTTGAGAGAAGCATGGGGTTGAGTTCATAGGGAGTAGGCGTGAGCGTCTTGCCGATCGAGCGGTTCACGGTGTCCAGCGTCGTATCGTTCGAAACGCGCTTGTAGGTGATGTCGATCTTTGCCTTATTTCCGATGTAATAGGTCTTGCCGGACAGGATGCCGCGGAAAGACGAGCGCCATGCGGACTTGTTGTCCGACAGCGTCTTGGACTTCGCCTGCACGTAGAAGGACGACTCAAAACCGGAGTTGCCGTCAAGGGTGATGCGGCCGATAAGGTCGGTCGTAACGGAAGTACCGTCCTCCTGCTGTTCGGTTTCGTATTCGTATTTCGGATGCGTTTCGATGCAGTACCATTCGGTTTCATTGTCCGAGTACGCGTAATACGCGGGGCCGGACGTGGGAATGACGACGAAGATCCGCATACCCGATTCTTTGATCAGATCGCGCGTGACGCGTTCTTCTTCGGGAATGGTGTTGTTTTTCGAATCGTACATATTGGTAATCTCATACTTGGTGAGTTGGTAGGTTCCCGCGATCTCGGAAAGTTTGCCGGCATCGACTCGGTTACAGCCGACGAGGGCGCAAATCGAAAGGCAAAGACAAAGCACGAGTAACAAAGCAGTTGATTTTTTCATGTTTTTCTCCTTTTCCACCGGTTTCCGGTGATGGCTTCATTATAACAGAAATTTCTCCGTGTGTCAAGCGGGATATTTATCCGCCTCATTTCATCAGTTTGCGGAAGGCTTCCTCCGCGGCGGCGTAGATCTCCGCACTTTTTCTGTCCGTCCGCTTCGCGACGTCGGAGAGGATACGGATGGCGACGAGGGTATCGTCGGGAAGGTCGCGGATCCCCGCTTTCTGATAGATGGGAAGAGATGAGAGTTTCACGGTGTACGCGTCGTAGAATTCCACCGCCGCGCCGTCGGTATAGGGTGCCGCTTCGGCGTACAGATTGACACTCTGTGTCTGCTTGTAGTATTCATATACTTCCGGCGAAAGGAAACAGATATAGTAATCGCTCATCGTAACGTTCGCGGCGAAGGTGTCGGCGTTCTCGCGGATGAGATTGACGTTCACTTCCTCATCCTTGCCCTCATCTTTCAACCGCTGATTCTCCGCGGTGATCTGCGCGTTCGTCAGATAGAACAGAGGGAGAAAGGAGATTTTGATCTCTCCGTTTCCGTCGCGGTCGGACGCGTAGTCCGTGAGGACACCCGATATGGTTTTATATTCGGGAACTCCGCCATTGTCGCTTTTCATGGACACCTCGTAATCCCCCGCGTACATATAATATACGTCGTAACTGTCTTTCTTCGAACACTGACAAACGCAAACCGTGATGACGATCGCGAAGAACAGAATGATCAGCGTGTGCCATTTATAGTGGTACCAGAAATTTTCGAGCCAAAGTCCGAACTTGCTTTTCGGGACCTCGATTTCCGGTGAATTCTGATAATCTGCCATTTTTTCCTCCTCAATAAGAGATAAAATCAGTATACCACACCCCCGCACTCTTGTCAAGGGCGGGAGAGAACCGCGCCTTTATATAAAAATGGGAGATTCTCCGGAAAATCCCTTGCAAAATTTTCTCAAATAGTGTAAACTATAAGTAACTTACGGAGAAAATGGATATGAATGAGAAATTTGCTCAACGGTTGAAAGAGATTTATGAAGATCAGACGCTGACGGCGGCGCTCAGATACGCCTGCTACGTCTGCGTGGCGGTCACCGCTTACGCGCTCGGCTATCTTCTCGTGCTTCACGCGGGGGAGGATCTGTGGTTCTGCGTCAGGGTGCTCGGTATCCTCGGCATCCCGTTTCTTCTCGTTTCGCTCCTGCGGATGTTCATCAACGCGTCCCGCCCGTGCGAACTTCTGGACTTCTACGGCGAGATCCCGAAGCGCAAGAAGGGAAGATCCTTTCCGAGCCGGCACACGTTTTCCGCCTTTGCCGTCGGAACGCTCGTTCTGTTCTATCTCCCCGGTTTCGGACTCGGCATCCTTGCCGCCGGAATCGCACTCGCCGTCTGCCGTGTTCTGCTCGGCTACCACTTCCCGCGTGACGTCGTCGCCGGCGCGCTCATCGGCACCGTTTCTTCTCTCATCGGTTATTTCATTATCTTATAAATATTCGGAGGCTTTTTCAAATGAAAGTAACATGGCTCACCCAAGCGGGACTTTGGCTCGAAAACGATCGCATTTCCATCATGGTAGATCCCTATCTGTCGGATGCCTGCGGAAAAATCAATGAAAGCAAGCACAGAAGAATGCCCGTTGACGAACGGTTCTTTGAGAAAACACCCGACGTGCTTATCATCACGCACGACCACATGGATCACCTCGATACGGAAACACTCGACCGCATACTGAAAACCGACAAAGCGATCACAGTCATCGCACCCTACAACGCCTACCGTAAACTTCTCTCCTACGGCGGAAATCACAACTACGTTCTTCTTCAGCCTCATTCCGTATGGAGCGAAAAAAACGTGACCTTCTATGCCGTCAAAGCGGAACACAGTGACCTTACCGCCGCGGGCTACATCATCGACGACGGAAACAACACCTTCTACATTTCCGGCGACACGCTCTACAATTACGACGTGATCGACGACGTGCTGGAACTTGTTGAGGACGGCGTGGACTACGCGTTCCTGCCGATCAACGGTGTGGGAAACAATATGAACGCCAAGGATGCCGCCGACTTTGCCTATGAGATCGGAGCGAAACACGCCATTCCGATCCACTACGGTCTGTTCGACAGTCTGGATCCCGCCGCTTTCGATTTTGAAGACTCCGTGATCCTTCTTCCGTACAAAGAAACGGAACTGAATTAAAAACGAAACGAAAAGCGTCCGCAATTTTGTTGCGGACGCTTTTTTACATATTCGGCTGATACTGCGCGGTGCGGTAGGAACTCGGCGCACAGCTGTGATATTTGTTGAAAATACGGTTGAAATAGGACACCGACGAGATGCCGACGGCGGCGGAGATCTCAAACACACTGTCCTGCGTTTCGACAAGCAGTTTTTCCGCCTTGCAGATCCGCACGAAGTTCAGATACTCCGTGAAGGTCGCACCGGTCGCGGTCTTGAATATCCGGCAGAAGTAGCAGGGATTGAAGCCGAGATAAGTGGACACGGTTTCGAGGTCGATATCCCCGGCGTAATTCTCGTTGATGAAAGAGAGCGCGGGAAGGATCTTCTGTACTTCCTTTTTCTGATACAGTTCCTCGCCGTCGGAGAGGATGCCGCGGCGGTAAAGTTCACCGAGAAGCCGGAATATTCCCGCTTTGATGAACATCTCGTAGCCGACCGCCTTCTCCTCCGCCTCATCGAGAATACCGTTCACCGCGGAAAACAGTTCGGGATCTTTGAGGATCAGCACCGGCTCGCCGATGATCGAACGGAATTTCACGGAATAGCGCACGGCGCGCTCGATCTCGGTGTCAAGATAATCTTTCAAGCGGAACTGCAACAGTCCGTTTCTCGTTCCGTCTTCGGGGTTGGACGTCGCGTGGGGGATCCCCGAATTGATAAAGATGACTTCGCCCTTT
The DNA here is from genome assembly GCA_024404975.1 of Clostridia bacterium. GTDB lineage: Bacteria > Bacillota > Clostridia > Oscillospirales > CAG-272 > UBA1740. The sequence goes on from JAKSPH010000003.1 coordinate 37,678, forward strand.
TCCGCGACGTAATCCACGCCGTCCACAGTGCAGCAGAATTTTCCCTCGTAGACAGGGAGAAATTCCATTTCGTCGTGGAAATGAAGTGCGGCGACCGGACCTGCCGTTTTCGGCGAGGCGCTTTTGGAAGCATGAACCCGCGTTTTCGGGACGTTCGCTCTTACGGTTTCGTTTTTCACCGACCGCGGCTCCTTTCGGTAGAATTTACGCTCTGCGCCATGCGGCGGGAGAGAGCAGGACGAGCATTGGGAAGATCTCAAGCCGTCCCGCAAGCATATCGAAGATCAGCACGAGTTTGGATACGACGGAAAAGTCCCCGAAATTCCTTGTCGGACCGACACCGGAAAAACCGGGTCCGATATTATTGAAACAAGCAATGCAGGCGGTCATGGACGTGGTCATATCCGAAACCGCACGGTCGAAACTGACGATTAAGAAACTGACGATCAGAATCGCAAGGTACGCGGCGAGATATCCGTTGGTGTTGGAGAGAACTTTCTCGTCCACGGGTTTTCCGCAGAGCCGGATGCTCTTGACACGGTCGGGATGGAGGACCCGCGAGAGGTTTCTTCTCGCGCCTTTGAGAATGAGCAGGAAGCGGGATACTTTGAAACCGCCGCCCGTACTGCCCGCCGAAGCACCGATGAGCATCAGCAAGGCGAGGATGGCTTTGGAGAACGTCGGCCACAGATCGAAGTCCGCCGTGGAAAATCCCGTCGTCGTCATAATACTTCCGACCTGGAACGCCGCGTGGCGCAGGGATTCTCCGAACGTGCCGTACACAGCACCCGCACCGAAGAGGTTGCGCAAGGCGATGGCGAGTGTACTTCCCAGAACGATGATGCCGTAAGCGCGGAGTTCCTCGTCTTTGAGGACGGCGCGGAACTTTCCGAAAGCGATCAGGAAATAGCAGCTGAAGTTGACGCCGAACAGGAGCATGAACACCGTCGTAACGACCTGTATATAGGGGGAATACCCGCCGATGGAATCGTTTTTCAAACCGAAACCGCCGGTACCCGCCGTTCCGAACGCGGTGCAGAGCGCCTCGAAGAAACTCATTCCTCCGATCAGAAGAAAGACGACGTTGAGAACGGTCAATACAAGATAGCAAATATACAGAATGGCGGCGGTGGAACGCATCTTCGGGACGAGTTTACCGACGTCGGGACCGGGAGATTCCGCACGCATGAGGTGCAGGGTAAAACCTTGATTCTTTCCGGAGATCGGGACGATGGCGAGAAGGAAGATCAGAACGCCCATGCCTCCGACCCAGTGGGAGAAGGAGCGCCAGAACAGAATTCCGCGCGGCAGACATTCCACGTCGGAGAGTACCGACGCACCGGTCGTCGAAAAACCGGAAGCGATCTCAAACAGTGCGTCGATATAGGAATCGAAACAGCCCGAAAGCCGGAAGGGGAGCGCGCCGAGCAGGCTCATGCCGAGCCAACAAATTCCAACGCATATCAGTCCCTCACGGGCGTAAAATTTCACGCTCGCGCCCCGGCAGAGAATGGCGAGGATGAGGGCAAGCACGCCGGTCAGAGCGATCGAGATGCCGAAAGCCAGCGCCGCCTGTCCGTCTTTGTCGCACAGACAGAGTATGAACGAGGGAAGCATAAATCCGCATAACGCACCGAAGATCATGGCGTTTAAGCGGCCCATCATTTTATAGTTCATCGGTTTCCTCTTATGATCGCCGACCGCGGAAAATCTCCCGCTTGGGATCAGTCGGCAAAAATGTCGTTGAGTTCAAGCAATACTTCGTCGCGGCTGGTGACGAGAACGACGGTGTCGCCCTCTCCGAAGATGGAATCACCGCCGGCGATCTCGGTCTTGTCGGCACGGTTGATGCCGGCAATACGGATATTGGGTTTCAGACGGATATTTTTGAGCGGCTCGCCGAAGTGCTTGGTGTTCATATCGACGACGAACTCAATGGCTTCCGCCTGTCCGTCCGCGATGGAGTGTACCGCGATGGCGGCACCCGTTTTATGGTGAATGGCTCTTGCGTAACGGACGATGGTATTGCAACAGAGTTTACGGGGGCTGACGACGCATCCCAGAGGTAGCGTGTCAATGATGTTCATATCTTCCACGCGTCCGAGATTCGTGATGATCTGCGGAACGCCGTAACTCTTTCCGTAAAGCGAGATCAGAATATTGGTTTCGTCGTTTCCCGTCAGAGCGACGAGAGCGTCGCAATCCCGCAGGCCTTCGGCATCGAGAACTTTCTGACTTGTGCCGTCGCCGTAGATAATATCCGCTTTGGGGAGCAGGGCGGAGAGTTCACGGCACCGTTCCGCATCTCTCTCCACAAGTTTGACGTGGATGCCGTGTTCCAGAAGCGATTCCGCGAGGTAATAACCTCCGAGACCGCCGCCGATGACCATGGCGGAACGGACTTTGCGGTGGACGACGCCGAGATTTTTGAGAAGAGCGGAAAGATCGTTCGCCGTCGCGGTAACGAAGATTCTGTCACCGGCTTTCAGCACGAAATCACCGGCGGGGGTAATACAGGTTCCGGCACGGAGAACGGCGCAGACGAGGATCTTGCAATCGAGGAGCGATCCGATCTCGGTCAGAGAAGCGTTGGCAAGTTTACTGCCTTCCTCCACCTTGAGTTCGGCGATCTCCATACGGCCCTTGGCGAAGGACTCGCGCTTCAGGAATCCGGGATAGTGGAGCAAGCGGTCGATCTCTGCCGCCGCCTGCCGTTCGGGATTGAAGATCATGGACAGAGAGAATACGTCCCTCATGCGGTAGACCTGCTTGGAATACTCCGGATTCCGGATACGGGCAATGGTATTCAACGTCGGGCAGAGGGAATGCGCCGCCGCACAGCAAAGAAGATTGATCTCATCCGATCCCGTCGCGGCGATCAGCAGATCCGCTTTTCCGACTTCCGCCTCGGTCAGCACTTCCATGGAAGCGCAGTTACCGTTTACCGTGATGACATCACAGATTTCAACGATACGTTCCAGCGCTTCTTTGTTGGTGTCGAGGACTGTCAGATCGTATCCTTCTTCGGCAAACTGTTCGACCAGTGTCTTGCCGACTTTTCCGATGCCGGCGATCAAAATTTTCACGGGTGCATACTCCTTTCCCGATGCATATACTTATACGAATAATATTTTAACACATATTATTGAAAAATGCAAGTCGGTTGCCGTCTTTTCCGTTGTGAAATTTGCAAGAGTTTCCTTTTTTCCATTGTAAAGGGAAAACGCGTGTGATACAATGAGAAAAAAAGGAGAACTTCCCCGATGGAAAACCGCGAAAAGTACGTGATGAAAGAAGCAGACCGGCTCTATATCACTCATAAATACTACAATCCCGACAAACCGCACGACGGCTATAAGCGTTTCACATACCTCGGACACGACTGCGATCCCGCGACGGGACTTTCCGATGCCGAACTCCGCGCGAAGGTGCATGAACTCGCCGGAAGTCAGCCGAAGGAACTCGACCACGCCGTGGCGAAAGCCGAGGCGCTCGCGCTCGTGTTCGACAACACGCGGATCGACGTTTCCGACAACGACTACTTCGCGGGATTTCATTCCTGGGGACGCGTGATCTTCCCCGACTATCCCGAACGCTGGCAAAACGAACTGTTCAACAGTATCATGCCCGAAACGCGGGATCTGATGAACAAACTCCGCGCGGCGGGACTTTCGGACAACTGGCTCGACTATGACCACGCCGTTCCCGATTGGGACGCCATCTTCCGGCTCGGATTTCCGGGGCTTCGCCAAAGAGCCGCCGACTGCCGCCGCAAGAACGAAGAAAAAGGCGAACTGACCGACGGACAAAAGGCGTTCTACGATTCCATCGAAATCGCGTTCTCCGCGATGCTCCGTCTGATCGGACGGATGCGCGACTACGCCGCGCAAAGAAACGGCGAGAAGTTCCCGAAGATCGCAAAGTGCCTCGGCACCCTGCTTTGCGGTGCGCCGACCGACACGTACGAAGCGCTTCAGCTGATGTACCTCTACTTCATGTTCTCGGAGAGTGTCGACTGCTATCAGGTGCGCTCCCTCGGAAACGGTTTCGACCGCATCATCGCGCCGTTCTATGAAAAAGATCTGAAGAGCGGAAAATACACCGCCGCCGAACTCGACGACTTCATCGCTTATTTTCTAATGCAGTTCTACGCGATCGGCAACTATTGGGGACAGCCCCTCTTCATGGGCGGAACCAACCCCGACGGATCGACGAAATACACCCCCTTTGCCGTGCGTGTCCTGCAACTCTGGGACGACCTCGGCATCCACAATCCGAAGATCCAGCTGGTCGTCGGCGAATCCACGCCGAAGGACGTGCGCTACCTCATCTACGACATCATCCGCCGCGGAAAATACTTCACCTTAGTGGGCGAAGAAGGCGCACGTACCTCCGTGAAGACCGGTTTCGACTGCACCGATGAGGAGGCGAAAGACTTCATCGTTTCCGGTTGCTACGAACCCCTCGTCCGCGGAGGAACGCTGATCGAAAACGGCTATCCCAACCTCGCGAAACTCGTTTCCGTCACCCTGCGCGACGGCTTCGACTGCATGACGAAAACGCAGGTCGGACTTCACACCGGCAGGAAATTCGACACCTTCGACGATTTCTTCGCCGCGTTCGAACAGCAGTTCAAAAACCTCTTTGACACCCTGCGCGGCATCACGAACACGACGGAAAAATACCTCACCTTTGTGAACCCCGCGATCATGCTTTCGGCGACGAAAGAAGAAAGTCTGATCCGCATGGAGGACGGTTACGCGATGACCGATCCCAAGGCGACCACGCTCTTTGAACTCAACGCCTACGGAAGCGCCGTCGACGCGCTCGTGGCGATCAAACGGCTCGTCTTTGACGAAAAAGCGGTCACTCTCGACCGCCTTGTCGAAATTCTCGACAATAACTGGAAAGGGGAGGACGCGCTTCGCCGCCACGTACTCGCCGACATTCCGAAATACGGCAACGCCGTTCCCGAATCGGACGAGATCGCGCACAAAGTCGCCGCCCTCGTTCCGAAATACATTCTCTGCCACCGCAACCTGCGCGGCGCCCGTTTCGTCGTGGAATTTCACGGCGCGATGGAATACGCATGGCAGGGAGATCTGACCGAAGCGACCGCAGACGGCAGACGGAAAGGCGAGGAGCTCTCCAAAAACGCCTCCCCCTCCGTCGGCTCGGACAAGAAGGGCGCAACGGCGTTCATCCGCTCCTGCACCAACGCGATCCGCCCCGAATACGCTCCCGCCGGTTTCAACGCCGACGTGATGCTCCACCCCTCGGCACTTGAAGGGGAAGAAGGTCTGATCGCCCTCGACGCTCTGATGACCGTCTACCGCAAACGCGGCGGCATCGACATCCAGTTCAACGTCGTGAGCGCGGACACCCTGCGCGACGCACAGAAGCACCCCGAACGGTATCAGAACCTGCAGATCCGTGTCAGCGGATGGAACGTTCTCTGGAACGACATCCCCCCGAAACTTCAGGAAGGTTACATTCTCCGCGCGGAATCCGCGGTCGGAATGTAAATATTTGTTTTCAAATTGCATAGGAAAAACGGCGGGTGGCCTTGCGGGTTCCGCCGTTTTTGTTGTGGAAAGATCACGGATTCTGCGGGATCTTCATGGTTTTGTCGTAGAGTTTCTTCACGCCGAACACAAAGACGAGGAGCATACCGACGACGGCACCGACACCCGCCTGCAGGATCTGATAGGGAAGTTTCACCCACGCGTATTCGGGGGTGCTGTAAAGGAACGCTCTGCCGAGAGAGTAACCGACGACGTTGATGATCGCGCCGAGGGTAACGCCGATGCCGGAGGCAACGACGGGATGCTTTTTCAGCACGCGGTGGGAGAGCAGAGAGATCACGACGGCTTGCACGCCGTGGGTGACGAGAGAAACGAACATAGGCGTCGGATAGAAGAACAGATCGCCGAGGAAGGCGCCGACACCGCCGACCATGAACGCCGTTATGGGATCGAGAAGGATCGCCGCCGTGCAGATCACGATGTCGTTAAGATACAAATGTCCGCCCGGTACGGGAATGGAAAAAATGCTGGAACTCAGCACGACGTTCATCGCCATGAGCATGGCACCGACACACATCGTGAGTATCATCTGATGCGATTTACTTTTCATCATAAAAACCTCTTTACAATTGAATGATCTTATGATACAATAATTCTGATCATAAGTAAATGGTCAGAATACGTTTTTTTGATATAACCAGAAGGGAAGAACATGAAATATCTCATCGACAGGGAAAGCACCGTCCCGATCTATCTTCAACTGTACGCGCAACTGAAAAAAGACGTTGTGGAGGGCGTTTGCCCTTACGGCGCGCGCCTGCCGTCCAAGCGCACACTCGCGGAGAAACTCGGCATTTCGGTCATCCCCGTGGAACACGCGCTGACCTTGCTCTGCGACGAGGGGTATGCCGAAGCGCGGGAGAGAAGCGGCGTTTTCGTCATCTACCGCAGGGACGATTTCATCACACCGCCCGTTCTGACGGCTCTGCCGGAAACGGAAGCGGGATCCCCCCTCCCGCCTGCGAAAAAAGCGGTGGGTTACGTTTTCCCCCTCTCCGTGCTGACCAAGAAAATGCGGAAAGTCATGCTCGACCGCGGGGAAGCGCTCTTGATCAAATCCCCCAACCGCGGTCTTTCCGAACTGCGCACGGCGATCACCTCCTACCTGCGGCGGAGCAACGGCATTCTCGCCGATCCCTCGCAGATCGTCATCGGTTCCGGCGCGGAATATTTGTACAGTACCGTTTTGCAACTGCTCGGCAGGGGAAGGACGTTTGCGCTTGAGGATCCCTCCTACGAAAAGATCGAAAAGGTCTATGAAGCGAACGGCGTGACCGTCGAAAAACTCCCTCTCGCCGCCGACGGCATCCGTTCGGACGCACTCGCGAAGTCGGAGGCGACCGTCCTCCACGTCACGCCCTTCAACAGTTTTCCGAGCGGGGTGACGGCAAGCGCGAGCAAACGCACCGAGTACCTGTCGTGGGCGAGAACGCGGAGCGGATTCGTCATTGAGGACAACTACGACTCCGAACTGACCGTTTCGCGCAAGAACGAGGACACGCTTTTCGCCACCGACGGCGGGAAGCACGTGATCTACCTCAACACGTTCTCCAAGACCGTGGCGCCCTCCGTGCGTGTCGGTTATATGATCCTCCCGCGGAATCTCGTCGGCGAATTCGACAGAAAACTCGGTTTTTACTCCTGCACCGTCCCCGTGTTCGAGCAGTATCTGCTCTGTGAACTGTTGGAAAGCGGAGATTTCGAACGGCACGTCAACCGTGTCCGCCGGCAGAAACGAAAGGGCTGAACGCGGGATGCGGGGTGTCCCCGAACCCGGCTGATTAAAGTATACTCAAAATTACAAAAACTCTATTGACAAACGCTTTTCATGAATGTTATAATGAAGCCGACAATACAAGAAGGAGATCTACCGTCGTGATGAACCGTCGCTTTTACGGATATTACTACTTTATTTTCGCTTTTGAAAATAAGGTGTTTTGCGACGTCCGGAAGCATACGTTGGTTTGACGAGTAGTTCATTCCCGATATGCCGGCGGTTCGCAAGACCGCCGGCTTCTTCTTTTTTATTCAGACACCGCATGAAAACTTTACAGACAGGACAGAACGATGAACACTTTGAATCTTAATCTTTATTACAATTATTTTACTGCCTTTACCTTTGCATATCCGGGTAAAGTTTTTTGTGTTTTCCGAAAAAACGGACAAGTCGGATGCCGATACCGTCAGTGATCGGCAGAAGATACGAACCGCTCGGTGAACACGCCGGGCGGTTTTCTTTTTTCCGCCGTATAAAATCGGGCGGAACCTGCAATGCTTACCAATATTATATTATAAAGGAGAATCCACTATGAAACGCATCCCGTCCCTCATTCTCTCAGCTGCCTTGGCGGCAAGCGCGGCC
>JAKSPH010000030.1 GCA_024404975.1 Clostridia bacterium
TTGTTCCCGCCGTTTTTTGCTTTTGTTTCGGTTCGTTTTCGTCGGCTACCGTACACGCGTACGCCGACGCTCCGAAAGCCAACCGTCGCACGCGTCCTCTCTCCCTATGAAAAGACACCCTTTCGGGATCTTTTTTATTGTTTGGGATTGCTTTTGAAAAAAACATATGCTAAAATAGGGGCAAAAGCGACTCTTTTCGCTTTGAATGACGATTACGAACGAATGACTGATCAGGAGAAAAGACTATGTTTCGATTCCATCCCCTCCCCGACGGAGAACCTGCCTACGGCGGCTACTCCGTGACCTTGAACGGAAAACCCGCACCTCTCGCCGTTGCCCGCGTATCGGCGATGCCCTACAATACCGTTTGGCCGGGCAGACAACGCCCGTTGGATCAGACCGAACTGCTTGGCTTCGCATCCTTTGAAGCGGACGAGGAAGTGACGGTTGCTGTCACCTACGGAAAACCCGTGAAGAAAGCCGTTGTCCGTCCTCTTTCCAAAGGCGTGAAAGCAAAGATCGACGGAAACGTCGTGACCTTCACACTCAGAACACCGGGGCAGTATTTCTGCGAGGCGGACGGATACCACAACGCACTTTCTCTGTTCTTCGATCCCGTGACGCATTATGAGAGCCGCGCAACAGGGAAGATTCTTCGCTATCCCGCCGGTATCCACCGTATCGGAAACGTCATGCTCGAATCGGATACCACGGTCATCCTGGAGGACGGCGCGTACATTTACGGTTCCTTTACCGCGATTTGTGCGGAGAATGTCAGAATTTTCGGTCACGGCGTCATCGACGGCTCGTCGGAAGAACGTTTTACGGGTTGCAAAATGTTCCCGCCATACGATTTTCACTACCGTATGCCCGACAGTAAAGAGGGAATACTGAACTTCCTCAAAGAGAAAAAAGTACTGAACGGCTTGGTGCGTTTCTACCGTTGCCGCAACTGTGAACTGAACGGACCGATCCTTCGGGACAGTGCGACCTTCTGTGTCATTCCCGCGGCGTGCGACAATATCGTGATCGACAGGATCAAACTCATCGGCATGTGGCGCTACAATTCCGACGGCGTGGACGTGTTCAACTCCGCGAATATCGTTCTCCGCAACTCCTTCCTCCGCAACTTCGACGACTGTGTCGTTCTCAAAGGCATTAAGGGATGGGACGAGAGAAATCTCGAAAACATCCTTGTGGAGAACTGCGTAGTCTGGTGCGATTGGGGCAGAAACCTTGAGATCGGTGCGGAAACCAACGCGCCGGAATACCGCAACATCATCTTCAGAAATTGCGATAATATCCACGGCGACCTGATCCTGCTCGACCTCCACCACCACAACCGCGCGGAGATCCACCATCTCTTATTTGAAGACATCCGCTGCGAGTTTGAGGAAAGACATCTGCCCAACACCTATCAGCACGATATGAACGCGCCTTTCGATTGGAATCAGAAAACCGTCCAGCCCCAACTGATCGCAATGCCGATCTACGACGACGGAATGTTCTCGGACGACGGCTTGAACGGAAGCATCCACGACATTGTCTATAAAGATATCAAGATACTGAACGAAACGGACAGTATGCCGAAACCCGTCATCTTTATGAAGGGACTCGACGAAAATCACCTTGTCGAACATATCCGGTTTGAGAATATGACCATCAACGGAAAACCGGCGAAGGAATCGGATTTTGAGGTCGTTTCTGACAAATTCGTAAGAGATGTAATTTTCAAATAACTACCGATACGCTCTTGCAAACACACAAGAAGTACCGTCATCCGACCGTATATATATTTGATTTCTACCAAAAAAACGGATTGGGCATCCCAATCCGTTTTTTTATATTGAGTTTTTGAATTTTTCGTTTTCCCTGCTTTCAGACGATCCGTCTGAACTCCACCGTCTGATTTTTCATGGAGATCTTTCCGACCTCAAAGCCGAATGATAGCAGTTCTTTTTTGAAATTCAGAAACGAGTGGTCGATCGGACAAGCAATGGCTTCGATATCGGCAAAGGTCAGAGTCAGAACGTCTTTCCCTGTTCCCGAAACGTAGTCCCATAAGGCTTGATACTTGCTCATTATTCCTGTCCTCCTTAAAAAGGAAAGAGGAAACCCCTTGAACGGAATTTCCTCTTTTGACTTATTTTTTCACGGTGGAAATACGTGAGAGTGCGCGGGAGAGTTTCGCTTTCGCAAGGTCGATTTCTCTGCCTTCCGTCGCGGTCTTGAGTTTCTCCTCCGCCTTTTCCTTGGCTTTTTCCGCACGCGCGAGGTCGATGTCTTCGGCGTATTCAAACGTAGTTGTTACGGCACTGACTTTTCCCTGTTTCACAGAGAGAAATCCGCCGCTCGCCGAGGCGTCTTTTACCGTTCCGTCAGGAAGCGTGATCTTTGCGTGTCCGGTGCCGAGGGGCGTCATGAAATCGGCGTGTCCTGCGAGGATCGCCATATCACCGCCGATGCTTCGGATGAGGAGTGAAACGGCTTCTCCGTCAAAGACCATGCCGTCAGGCGTAACGATTTGTAGAGGAAACGTTTTCATGGCAAATCCTTTCTGCCCGGATCAGGCGTTTTTCAACGCCTTGGCTTTTTCTACTGCCTCATCGATCGTACCGACGAAGAGGAATGCGGATTCCGGCAGATCGTCGTGTTTGCCGTCCAGGATCTCGCGGAAGCCGCGGATGGTTTCCTTGATCGGAACGTAGCGGCCTTCCATGCCTGTAAACTGCTCCGCAACGGAGAAGGGCTGGGAGAGGAAACGCTGGATCTTTCTCGCGCGGGAAACGGTCAGTTTGTCGTCCTCGGACAGTTCGTCCATACCCATGATCGCGATGATGTCCTGAAGTTCCTTGTATCTCTGAAGGATCTTCTGAACTTCCATAGCGACTTCGAAGTGTTCAATACCGACGACGTCGGGGGAGAGAATTCTCGAAGTGGAATCCAAAGGATCGACCGCGGGATAGATACCGAGCGAAGCGATGCTTCTCGAAAGAACCGTCGTTGCGTCAAGGTGCGCGAAGGTCGTTGCCGGCGCGGGGTCGGTAAGGTCGTCCGCAGGGACGTAAACCGCCTGCACGGAGGTGATAGAACCCTTCTTGGTCGACGTGATACGCTCCTGAAGTGCGCCCATTTCGGTGGCAAGTGTCGGCTGATAACCGACGGCGGAAGGCATACGTCCGAGAAGCGCGGACACCTCGGAACCTGCCTGCGTGAAACGGAAGATATTATCAATGAAGAGAAGTACGTCCTGTCCTTCCTTGTCGCGGAAATACTCCGCCATGGTAAGGCCGGAAAGACCTACTCTCATTCTCGCTCCGGGCGGCTCGTTCATCTGACCGTACACAAGCGCGGTCTTGGAGAGAACTCCGGATTGTTTCATTTCATTATAAAGGTCGTTCCCTTCACGGGTGCGTTCGCCGACGCCCGTAAAGACGGAAATCCCGCCGTGCTGCTTGGCGATATTGTTGATCAGTTCCATGATGAGGACGGTTTTACCGACGCCCGCACCGCCGAACAGACCGATCTTACCGCCTTTTGCGTAAGGTGCGATCAGGTCGACGACTTTGATACCCGTTTCCAGGATCTGAGAGGTGCCTTCCTGCTCGGAATAAGCGGGAGGATCTCTATGGATACACCATCTTTCTTTGGCCGCGGGGGCGGGTCCGTTGTCCACGGGATCGCCGAGCAAGTTGAAAATTCTGCCGAGCGTTTCCGGTCCGACGGGAACGGTGATACCCGTGCCGGTATCTACGGCTTCCATGCCGCGGGACATACCGTCCGTACCGGACATGGCGATACATCTGACGACGTCGTCGCCGAGTTGCTGCTCGACTTCGCACACGACCTTCGTGCCTTCGTAATCGATCTCGATGGCATTGAGGAGGTTCGGCAGATGACCGTTTTCGAACTTGATATCAAGTACGGGACCGATGATCTGTATGACTTTACCGATGTTTTTTTCCATTCGGTCAGTTTCCTTTCTTTGTTAGAATCAAAGCGCTTCCACACCGGAAACGATTTCCGTGATCTCTTGAGTGATGACCGCCTGACGCGCACGGTTGTAACGGAGCATCAAAGTGTCGATCATCTCCTCGGCATTCTTATTCGCCGAATTCATCGCACAACGGCGTGCGCCGGATTCGGAAGCGAGTGCCTCCGCGACGGCAGAGTAAAGCACACCGCCGACGTAGGTGGGGATGAGCATGCCGAGCAGTTCCGCGTAATCGGCGTCCTCGAACAGAACGGGAGAGGACTTCGCCTCTGCGTCGTTCTCAAAAGGAAGCACCGTTTCGTAAACGGGGACCTGCGAGATCATGGATTGGAATTTCGTATAAACCAGAACTAAACGAGAGAACTCTCCGGCGAGGAAACCGTGGCACAGTTCCTCTCCGAGTTTTATGCAGTCGCCGACACCCATCTGCGCGATCTCGCCGTATTTTTCAGAGAAAATATCGGCTTCTCTGCGCTGATAGTGTTCCGTCGCTTTCTTTCCGACGGGGAGAATGAGGGGACGGTTTTTGTCTTTTTCGCACAGAGCCGCGGTCAGACGGAACAGATTGCTGTTGTATCCGCCTGCGAGTCCGCGGTCGCCCGCCATAACGACGTACAGGGTTCTGTCGCCCTTACCCGCTTTGAGGTAGGGGGAGTCTTTGGCATCCGGACAACAGAGAACGTCCTGGATCGCATGGAGGGACGTTTCCGTAAACGGGCGTACCGCTTCCACTCTCGCCTTGGCACGGCGGAGTTTGCTCGTCGCGACGAGTTCCATTGCCTTTGTTATCTGCATCGTACCCGTGACGCTTTTCATGCGGGCTTTGATGTCATTCATTGAGGCAGCAGCCATACGTTCTCCTTTCTGTAAATAAATGTTTGCATATTACTTGCCGAGAAACTTTTCTTTGCAGTCGAGGATGGCTGCTTTGAGTTCTGCGGAAGTTTCGTCGGTGAGAACGCCGCTTTCACGGATCGCACCGAGAAGGTCGTCGCGTGTCGCGGTGAGTTTTTCGAAGAGTTCGCTCTCAAACTCACTGATTCTGCCGACGGGAACGTCGGCAAGAAGGTTGTTGACGACGGCGTAGATGATCGCTACCTGAAGTTCTACGGCAACAGGGGAGTTCTTGTCCTGTTTCAAAACTTCCACGATGCGCTCACCCTGGGCAAGACGCGCCTTGGTGTCCGCATCAAGGTCGGAACCGAACTGCGCGAAGCCCTGCAACTCACGATATTGCGAGTAGAGCAGTTTGAGCGTACCGGAAACCTTCTTCATCGCCTTGATCTGCGCGGAACCGCCGACACGTGAAACCGAGATACCGGGGTTTACGGCAGGGCGTACACCGGCGTGGAACAGTTCGGATTCAAGGAAGATCTGTCCGTCGGTGATGGAGATGACGTTTGTCGGAATGTAAGCGGAAACGTCGCCCGCCTGTGTTTCGATGATGGGGAGCGCGGTCATGGAACCGCCGCCGAGTTCGGGGGACAGACGTGCCGCACGTTCCAGAAGTCTTGAATGGAGATAGAATACGTCACCGGGGAACGCTTCACGGCCCGGCGGACGGCGGATCAGAAGGGACAGTGCGCGGTAAGCGACGGCGTGCTTTGACAGATCGTCGTAAACGATCAGCACGTCTTTACCCATATCCATAAAGTATTCGCCCATCGCACAGCCCGAATAGGGAGCGATGTACTGCAAGGGCGCGGGTTCGGACGCGGTCGCGGAAACGACGATGGTGTAGTCCATCGCACCGTTCTTGTAAAGGGTGTCCACCACGTTGGTGACGGTAGACTGTTTCTGACCGATCGCAACGTAGATACAGATGACGTTCTTGCCCTTCTGATTGATGATGGTGTCCGTCGCGATCACGGTTTTACCCGTCTGACGGTCGCCGATGATAAGTTCACGCTGACCTCTGCCGATCGGGATCATGGAGTCGATCGCCTTGATACCGGTTTGCAGGGGAACGGAAACGGATTTTCTTTCGATAATGCCGGAGGCCTTGCGCTCGATCGGGCGGTATTCCGACGAGGAAATGGGACCTTTGGCGTCAATAGGTTGACCGAGAGCATTGACTACGCGTCCGATCATGGCATCGCCGACCGGAACGGAAACGACACGTCCCGTGCGTTTTACGACGGAACCTTCGCTGATGCCGACGTCGTTACCGAGAAGTACGGCACTGACACAGTTTTCTTCGAGGTTGAGCGCCATACCGAAGGTGCCGTTCGTAAACTCGATCAGTTCGTTCGCACGGCATTTTTCAAGACCGTGAACTTTGGAGATTCCGTCGCCGACGGAAATGACGTAGCCCACTTCGTCCTGCTGTGTCTTTGAGGCGTAATGCTTGATCTGCTCTTTGATAATTTTGGAAATATCATCAATTTTCGATTGCATTTCTTCACCAAACTTTCAATGGTTAAATTGCGGATTCCCGGATGGCTTTTTCAAGCGCCGAAAGGCGGCCTGCGAGAGAGCCGTCGATCTGCACTCCCGCGTACCGCAACTGTACGCCGCCGAGAAGCGACGGGTCCACGGTGTTGGAGAGGAGGACGGTCTTGCCCGTTTCAAATCCGAGTTTCTTTGACAGACGCTCTTTCTGGGAGTCGGAAAGCGGCACGGCGGATACCACCTGCGCGCGGAGGATCCCGAGAGATTCGTCGAGAAGTGCGCCGAACGTATCGGCGCAGCGGGGGAAGTTGTAGACTTCGTGCTTTTCCGAAAGGATCTTCAGAAAATTCACGACGTCGCGGTCGATATCTGCGAACGCCTTGTCGATCAAGGCGCATTTTTCTTCGCTCTTCACCGCGGGTGTGTCGAGCAGAAGAAGATAATCGGGGTTTTGTTCGAGGACGGCTTTTACGGTTTTCAGGTCCTCACCGACGGCTTTTGACGAACCCCTTTCTTCGGCGAGAAGAAAGAGCGCCTTGCCGTATTCTCGTGGGTCGATCATGAGGGCACCTCCCTCATCAATGAGATCCTGCGTCGAAACGGTCGATGAAATCGTCGATCATCGCCGAGTGCTCGTCGGGTTTGACATCCCGTCCGATCACGGCGGAAGCGATCTCAAGTGCCATTTCGGACACTTCGTCTTTGACTTCGTTGAGGGCTTGTTTCTTTTCGAGTTCGACCTGTTCTTCCGCGCGTTTCAGGGTGCGGCGGGCGGTCTCGTCGGCTTCTTTGAGGATCTCTTCCTCTTTGAGCTGGGCTTTTCTCTGCGCGTTGCGGATAATCTCCTCGCTCTCTTCGTTGGCCTTTTCGAGTTTCTCTTTGTATTCGGCTTCCATGCTTTCCGCGGACTTCTGTTTGCCCTCGGCGTCGGCGTACATACCGTCGATCTCATTCTGACGGTCGTCGATCATCTTTTTCACCGGTTTCCAGAGAAGTTTTTTGAGGAACAGATACAAAATCAAAAGGTTGATCCACGCGAACAGCACGGTCCAGGGGTTGAAACTGACGAACTCTTCGTATTCCACAGCGCGCATTTCGGTTCTCACCCCGTCGATCTCCCAGTAGCCGTTTCCGTCTACGGTCAGTTTCGGGGAAGTGGAACCCGCGCCCTGTGCGACGTGAGTCGTCTTGTCACCGTTGATCACCCAATATCCGTCCTCGCTGACGGTAACTTCGGGAGATTCGATCTTCCCGCAGGAAGAAAGCCCCAAAATCACGGCAAGCGTAAGCAGCACGGTGAGTGCCGATCTGATGATGTTTTTCATGGCAAATCCTTTTTCTTAATTCGTTTCGTTTAACCTTTGAATACGAAGAGAATAAGAAGGGAAATGACGAGCGAGTAGATACCGGTGGTTTCTGCGATGGCACAACCGAGGATCATATTGGTACGGAGAAGGTTGGCGGTTTCGGGCTGGCGTGCCATACCTTCCAATGCCTTGCTGACGGCGTTACCTTCACCGATCGCGGGGCCGATCGCGCCGAGTCCCATGCAAAGACCGGCACCGAGTGCTCTTGCTGCTAAAAGTTCCATAGATTTTTCCTCCAAAATATATTATTTATTATTAACGGATTAAATGGCGGTTTCTTCGTGCGGGGGATTTGCCGATCCGACGTAAACCATCGTCAGAAGGCAGAATACGAATGCCTGAACGAAACCGGAGAACAGATCAAAGTAGATCGAGAGAAATGCGGGAATACCGATCTGGAAGATCGGCGGGATCACGGAGGCGATCGCTTCGGGGAGCCAACTGAACAGTGCCGAAGAGAGGGCGGCGAGTGCGGCGTAGATGAGCGCGGTCAGAACCGAGCCGCCGGCGACGTTACCGAAATGACGGAACGCCATGGAAACGGGGCTTGCGATCTCGCTGACGATATTCATCGGCGTCATCACGACGATGGGTTCGGTGAACCCTTTGAGCCAACCGAGGAAGCCGTTTTCCTTAATGTTGCCGTACCACACCATGGCGGTCGTAACGAGCGCCCAGGCGACGGTCACGGAAACGTCGGCAGTCGCGGAACGGAATACCTGCGTCATACCGATCAGAGTGCAGAAGATCGAGGAGAGGAAGAGCGTACCGATGTAGGGGGCGAATCTCATATTGTGTTTGCCCATCGTGCTTTCCACAAGACCGTAGATCATCGAAACACCTTTTTCGATGAGGACCTGGATCTTTCCGGGACGTTTTTTGAGGTTTCTCGTGAGGATCCACGCGAGGAATATGAGTAGAACGGTCACGGCGAAGAGTGTCACCGTCGTCTGCGTGATCTTGATTCCCCCGAAAACGGGAATCGTGAAATAAACTCTGGCACCGTTGATTGACAGATCCATTTTGGGAGTATCACTTCTTTCGTTTGATGAATAACTCTTCCAGCATCAGAATGGGGCGGAAGAGGAGCAGGGGAACGATCAGTGCGATCGGATTGAAAACTTCCTGTACAAGACAGGCAAGGACGAGAACGCCGAGCATCGTAAAGGTGCGGACGATGCCGGAGATCTGGATTTTGGTTTGTAAAGACGCCTTGTGCGAAGCGGTGAACGCCTCGATCTCTTCTTCGGTCATCTCTTTCGTGCCGCGGTCTTGTGCCGCTTCTTTGAACGCGCGGTCAGTGATGACGGCGAGGGCGAAGAAGTTTCCTACGGTGACGACCGTACCGAGCAGACCGCCGAAGACGACGGGCAGGGCAAACCTGCCGATGAGAAAATAGACGAGCGCCGTCAGTGCGTTGGCGACGAGTTCTCCGGCAAGAAGCAGAAACGATTGACGGAGTACGGGATTCTTTTCGTTCACGGACGGTCTCCTTTCTCTTTTTCCTGCGCTTCCAAAGCACGGATCTGCGCCGTGGCTTTGAGGATGAACGAGATCATCGACCAAATGCCGATGAATACGCCGAGCAGGATCAAAACGGCGTACAGCCATTCACCGACGGCGGCTCTCTTCGTGACGAAGTACCACGCGGCGAGGGTGCATAGACCGATGGGGCATAACAGGTCGAAAACGGCTTGGATCATCATATTGATCTGATATACGGCGAGAATGTGTTTGTTTTTCACGGCAAATCCTCCGCAGTATCCGTTTTCACGCAAAAGCCTGTAAAAGTCATTGTACCATATTTTTCCGCGAAAAGCAATACTTATTTTATATTTTTTATTTGATAGGGTTATTCTTGCTCGCACCGTGCGCGTGCGTTTCGAAGAACCTGCCCGAACGCCAGATATGTTTGTCGATGCGGTCGGCGAGCATCTCGAACGCGGCGGGATTTCTTGCGCCTTCGGGAACGATGATGTCGGCGAGTTTCTTGGACGGCTCCACGTAGGTTTCATACATGGGTTTCACGGTGGAAAGATACTGTTCGACGACGCTTTCGAGCGTTCTTTCGCGGCGCTTGACGTCGCGCATGATGCGGCGCACGAGCCGGACGTCGGGATCCGTTTCCACAAAGATCTTGAGGTCGAGCAGATCGGCGAGTTCGCGGTCGGCGAAGATGAGGATCCCCTCCACTAAAATGACGGGAGCGGGGTTCACCGTGCGCGTTTTATCCGTGCGGTTGTGGACCGTGAAATCGTAGATCGGGCTTTCGACGGGTTTTCCCGAACGGAGCGTTTTGATATGTTCGATCAGAAGATCCGTGTCGAACGCCTCCGGACAGTCGTAGTTCAGCGCGGCGCGTTCTTCGGGCGTGAGATCGTCGTGCGCCTTGTAGTAATCGTCGTGACGGAGCAGTGCGGCTTTCTCGTGAAATCTCGCGGCAAGCCCGTTGGTCAAGGTCGTTTTTCCGCTTCCCGAACCTCCGGCGATGCCGACGGTCAGATAGCCGTCCCTGCGCTTTTCGGGCGCGGTTTTGTTCTTTTCCATAACTCTATCCTCTCGGTGCGCTTTTCGTTAGAAAAGCATATAATTCTTTTCTTTTTCGATGCGTTTTTGCCAGCATCTGTGGCACATAGCGACGTATCTTTCGTTGCCGCCGAGGTAGATCTGATGTCCCTTGGTGACGATATGACCGTCGTTGTCGAGGCGGGCGTTGACAGTGGCTTTCGCCCCGCATTCGCAAACCGTCTTGATCTCGGTCACGGAATCGGCGATCTCAAACAGACGCTGTGAGCCGGGGAACAGATGCGTCATGAAATCCGTGCGCAGACCGAAGCAGAGGACGGGAACGTTCTCCTCGTCCACCAGCCACCGCAGGGTGTCGATCTGTTCGGGCGTGAAGAACTGCGATTCATCCGCGATGATGACGTCGGAACCCTTGCCGAATTTGAGATACGCGTCGACGAGGTTACAAGTTTTTTCCACGGGATAGCATACCGCGGAAAGACCGATCCTCGATTTCAGAACGTCGGCGCCGTCACGGTCATCGGTCGCCGGTTTGATGAGCCAGACGCGCATGCCGCGTTCCTCGTAATTGAATTTTGCGATCAGCGCCTGTGCGGTCTTGCTCGAACCCATCGCGCCGTATTTGAAATAAAGTTTTGCCATTTTTCCGTCCAGAACATTTTTCCTCCATTATATCACAAATGAAGAAAAAAGAAAAGTCCCGAAAGAAAAATCTTTCAATTTCCGAAAAAGGGTGGAAAAAAGCGATCCGTTGTGGTATAATAAAGAAACCGAACGGAAAGGAGAGAAAGATGAAACTCATCATTGCCGAAAAACCGAGCCTTGCGCGAAACATCACCGATGCCATCGGAAATATGAAAAAGCAAAACGGCTTTTTCATCGGAAACGGATATATCGTTTCCTGGGCATTCGGACACCTGTTCTCCCTCTCCGATATCGAATCGTACAATCCCTCTCCCGACGGATCCGGCAGATGGGTGTTGGACAATCTCCCCTGTTTCCCCAAGACCTTCACGTTTGAACTGAAAAAGGAACGCGACGGCTCGGTGGACAGCGGTGTGCGCCGTCAGTTTGAAATTCTCACTGCTCTCTGCAACCGCGAGGACGTGGATGAGATCATCAACGCGGGAGATGCTGACAGAGAGGGAGAGATCATCGTCCGTCTTTGCATCCGCAACGCGCTCAAATCCGAAAAGAAACTCACCCGCCTTTGGCTCCCCGATCAGACGCCGGAAACCGTGCGCCGCGCTCTTGACGAACTCAAGAGTGAGGACGAATACGAGAACCTCGCGTCCGAAGGTTTCGCGAGAACCTATATCGACTGGCTCTACGGTGTGAACCTCACCCGCTACGCCACCATTCTTTCGGGAACGCTTCTCCGTGTCGGACGTGTCATCGTTCCGATCGTCCGCGCGATCTACGACCGTGATAACGAGATCAGGAACTTCAAGCCCGAACCCTACTATGTGATCGCTTCCAAGGAAAAGACCGACGGGGAGAGTGTCGAACTTGTCGGCAAAAAGAAATTCGGCAAAGACGAACTTCCGAACGCCGCACAGGCGGCAGCCCTCTACAACGAAACGGGTGCCGTCGTTACCTCGGTCAAGAGCAAGAAAGACACCGTCCTGCCTGGCAAACTCTACTCGCTTTCCACTCTGCAAAACATGCTGGGTAAAAAATACAAAATGTCGATGAAGGAAAGTCTGGAGATCATACAGAAACTGTACGAATCCGGCTATCTCACCTACCCGCGTACCAACTCGGAGTACCTCGCCACGGCGGAGAAAGACAAAGTCCGCAAGATCCTTGCCGGCGTGGAGAAACTCGGTTATCCCGTGCGCTTCCGTGACTCGAAACTCATTTTCGACGATTCCAAGATCGAGTCGCACTCGGCGCTCACACCGACGTATAAGATCCCCGACAAATCCAAACTCTCCGAGAAGGAAATGCAGGTTTACTCGACCGTAATGCGCCGTTTCGTCGCTGTGTTCTGCGCGGAAGAGTGCCTCGCGCAAAAGAGCGAGATCCATATCAAAGTGGGCGAACTCGAAGAGTTCACGCTCAAAGGCACGGTCATTCTCCAACCGGGTTGGACGAAGTACGACGACTACGGACAGAAAGACCGCATCCTGCCCAACCTCACGGAAGGACAGACGGTGGCGATCGACTTCAAGCCGGAGAGCAAGGAAACCACTCCGCCCAAGCATTACACCATCGAAACGCTCAACAGCTATCTGAAAAATCCGTTCAAGGACGACAAGGCAAAAGCTAAGGAACTTGAGGAGAGCGGAGAAGTGGACGATGCCGAAGATTACAAGGCGATCTTCGAAGGTCTTGAACTCGGCACCGAAGCGACGAGAACCGGCATCATCGACAACGCGAAAAGCAGCGGTTATATCACGCTCAAAAAGGACGTTTACTATATTCTCGAAGGCGGAGAGAACCTCATCCGATCGCTTGAAAAACTGAACATCTCCATGGACAAATACAAGACGAGTGAGATGGGACGTGCGCTGAAAGCCGTGTTCCACGGTACCATGACGGTGGACGAATCCGTCGCCCTTGCCGAGAAGGAGATCGACGGTATCTTCAAAAACGGCGTGCAGGGCTTGCCGGAGGGAAACGCCGATATGGGGCAACTCGGCGAGATTATGGGACGCTGTCCCCTCTGCGGGAAGAACGTCATTCGCGGCAAGAACGCGTGGGGCTGTATGGGCTACAAGGACGGTTGCCCGTTCAAGATCGAACCGACCTTTATGTTCCGCAAACTCACGAAAAACGAAGTGATGGAACTTCTCGCCAAAGGACAGACCGGTCGGCTCCAAGGGTTCTATTCCCGAAAGAAACAGTGCCGTTTCGGTGCAAAACTGACGATCAGGGACGGAAAAGTCGCCTTTTTGTTCGATGACGCAAAAAAGAACGCGCCCCATTCACAACCGTAAGGGATTTCTCATAGTATGGTAATGTGCGGTGAACCATCGCACCAATGACAAAATATGAGGTATCCTACATGAATAACAACTGTCTGTGCCGCCTTTTTGAAAACGGCAACACTTGGCTTATCATTCTCGGACTTGCGCTGATTTACTGTTGCTGCTGCAACAATTGAGTTGAAACACAAAAAACGCGCAGACCGAAAAGGGGGGAGAGCAAATCTCTCCCTTTTTCCATGAGTGAAAGAAAGAAGGAAAGCTGATCCGCTTTTTCGGCAGAAGGAAAGCGGTTGAAATCCCGTCGGGATTTCTTCTTTTTATTGTTCCCCTTTTTCTCTCGCCGTTCT
>JAKSPH010000031.1 GCA_024404975.1 Clostridia bacterium
GGGGGTAATCGTTCCTAACCTCGCACGACGCTCATTGACAGTTCAAAACGCACGGAGGCGGCAGGTGCGAGTTTCCGATACGCAAAGCGATCGTCGAGAAACGTTGTCGCCGGTTCGACTCCGAGGGCGTAATCGGAGGAGGCGGCACTGTTCCACTGGACGAAACAAGGGAGCGTATCCCCCGACCATTCAAGGCGAAACGTCTTTTTGAGATCGGAGTTGATCACTTGAATCACGGGCGTTTTGTGCCGGATGAAATAACACCGTTCTTCCTCGTTATCCACGGCGTCCGAAAAGACGGTTCTGTCGGCGCGCCGCTTTTCCGCATAGGGCGTTCTCGGAATGATCTCTTCAACCTCGCTTTGAATTTTCACGCCGCAATCGAGCAACGGATAGCCGACATTCACATGATATAACAAGCAGTAATCCTCCGACCGGGTGCCGAGGTTGACAAGCGTATCGGTTACGGTGAAGGTGTCGCCGCCCGGCACGGTGGAAACCGTCCGTTTGAGCAGCAGATTCTTTCCGAAAAGTTCGGTATCGCAGATTTCCGCACTGACACGCATCTCATCGCCTTCACGAATCTCAAGAATCCGGGCACGAATATTATGCAGGGTACCGTGGATTTCAAAACCTTCTCTGCCGCCTGCCGAATCCAGCCCGACGGTATAAAGCATACCACCTTCAAAGCGTTTGGAAAACGGCGTTTCCCGTGCGGTAAAACCGTTTTTTGAAATGAAAGAAATATTGGTTTCTCCGTCAAACAACTGCATAACGTCAAGGGCCTTACTCTCGTTCAAAAGAAAACGCAGTTTTCCGTTATATACTTCCACAACACGAAGTCCGGCTTCCGCCCCCTCGATCAGAGTGTATCTGCGAATATAAGCCGTCTGCTTCGCATTTGAGATTTTTCCGTTCATTACCGTTCCTCCAATACGATTTCCGAGAAACCGTGTTTTTTGAGATCCGTGAAGCAAATGCCGGATTCGGCGATGTCTTTGCCGGTTCGGATCTCGTCTGCGACACGGTAGGATTTCCTTTCGTTAAGTGCCGGGAATACCGTAAAGCGATCCTGCGAGATAACTCCGGTAAAGAGGGCGATCACGGATTTTTTGCCGTTTGTGTATTGCAGAGCCGTGATTTTGTCCGTATCGGCGAGAATTTTCATCGTGGCACCGGCGTAGTATTCACGCTCCGCCTTGAATTTGCCGATCGCCGTGCGGATTTTGTTCTTGTAGTCTTCCGGGAACACGGTAAGATCGCAGGAGAAACCGAGAGGAGAGCCGGAAAGCATACCGAGTGCGTATTCCTCCGTTACCCGGATCACGGAAGTGAATGAGGCATCGTCGCAGTTGACGATCATTTCGTGCGGCATCGGTTCGTTATACGGATGCACGTTCGGTGCCGTAGTCTGCACGTTCCATTTTTCGATGGTGCAGGGGAGCAGTCTTTTTGCCGTGTCCTTGTAGATCCGCACCATAGAGGTCGGACCGTGGTTGTCGCTGAGCCAGAAACTGTCCGCAACGTCGAGTGCGGAAAGGGACATCACGTATCCGCCCGAACCGCAACGTGTCATATAGAGATCGGGGAATTTTCTCCGCAGTGCCTTATAGAACTCGGCTCTCCCTTTTGCGTAGCGGATGAACGAGGCGTGCGAGGGATCGTAAGGCAACGTGGCATTGAAATCGTACTTCATATAGTCGAGGCGGTAGGTTTCAATGAGCGAGGACGTCAGATTGAATATATAATCGAACGCATCGGGATTTGCAAAATCGACGAAACGGTCATCGCCGTCGCCGAGATAGTATTCGGGATGATTTCGCACGGATTCGGAATCGGCTCTCGCCCGTTCGGGTTCCATCCATACGCCGAACCCCATTCCGAGAGAATGGACGAAATCGGAGAATTGCCGCATCTTTCCCTCAAACGCACAGGTTTGGTTTTCTTTCCAGTCGCCGACGCCGGAATACCATTCACGCCCCTGACCGAACCAGCCGGCGTCAATGGCAAAGATCTCAAATCCGAGATCCCGTGCGGTTTTCGCCTGCTCGGTGAGTGCGTCGAGGTGCAGTTCGTCAAAGCACCAGAGCCACGTGTCGTAGATCACGGGCAGTTTCCGTCTCGGATACCGTTTCAGACAGTAGGCGTGGAGTTTCCACACATCAAAATCCACGCTGTTTCGGCTCACGGTCAAAAAGATCTCCGGCAGGGCAAGCGTTTCGCCGGGGGCGAGCGTGTAGCAAAGATCCGAATCGGCGTATCCCATTTCCGCAACGAGGAAGCGGATATCGTTTCCTCCGGTACGCAGGGCGGCAGTCATTTTCCACTTTCCGACGGCGGAAAGCCAAAAAGCACAAACCCGCCCGTTCGCCCGGTTGCGTACGGCAAGTATCGGTGCCGAGTTGTCCGTTTCCCGCAGTCCCGTGTTTTCGGCGGTCGCCGTGCCGAGAAGCGGAAGGAAACCGCCCTTCGATTCGTTCATCCAATAGTTATCCTGAAGATAAACGTCATAATCGCCGCCCTCCAAAGTAAACCGGGAGAGCAAAACCGAAGCGGTTACGGGCTTGTCGGAATTGTTTTTCAGCACGTCCGTGCGATGGATCAGACCGTGATTTTCCCGACGGATGACGGTTTCAACCGAAACTCCGCCGACGCTCTGTGAAAAGACGAGTTCGTCTTTCGTTTTCTTTTGAACGACCGGCTCTTTCCCGGAAAGATCCCCGAAAGAACCTGCGATCCGGTACGGCCCGGAAAACAGAGCGTTTTCTCCGTAATTGAACAACTGATCCCACATAGCATAGCCCTCCGTATTCTTCATTTTCAGTCGGCGGCTCCGCCGGAAAAGACCGCAAGGGTTTGTGCCACATTGGTTTTCATCGCACACTCGGCGGCAAAGGCGAGGTTATGGAAAAAGTCTGCCGGCGTTTCTTCGACGGTTTCTTGCGCTTTTGCATAACCCGCATAAGACATATAAGAATAATAATTGATTTTGTTGATGCCGCGGCGGATGACCTCCCGGTATTCTTCGTGAGAAATCCCGCTTCCGCCGTGCATAACAAGCGGAATATCGGAAATCTTACGTACGGCACTGATGATATCCATATTGAGAATCGGTTTGGTCTTGTAAATACCGTGAGCGGTTCCGAAAGCAATGGCGAGAGCGTCCACGCCGGTTCTTTCAAGGAAATCCGGGACAAGTTCCGGTTTGGTATAGAGGTCTTCTTTTTTGACTTCCGTTCCGCCGGCACCGCCCTCACGGGACGGGAGAGCGCCGAGTTCCGCTTCCACGTCGCAACCATGCGCATGTGCATACGCAACGACTTCCGCAGTTCCGGAAACGTTTTCCTCATAGGGGCGGATGGAGTAGTCGATCATCACGGAGGTAAAGCCCATATCAATGGCACGTTTGCAATAGTCGTAGTCCTCTCCGTGATCAAGATGCACACAGACTTTCACTTTTGCCCGTTTGGCAAGTTCGATCATTACAGGTCCGATATCATCGAGATGAGCGACAGACTCGTGGCACTGTGCGTGGGCGACGATCACGGGAACGTTCTTCTCCTCCGCTGCGTGAAGCACGGCGAGGAGACATTCGAGCGTCGGGGTGTTGAAACTTCCGACGGCGGTTTTCGTTTCTTTTGCGATGGCAGTAACTTCTTTGAGTGTTGCTAACATTTCCGTATTCTCCGTTCAATCGTCAATATCAATCACTTCGTAGCCGAGGTCGGTGCGGAACGCTTCTTCAAGAACGGCTTTCATACTTCCCTTACCGACTGTCGTATGATGTTTGAATCCGCCCTTGGCAAGACGGATAAGTTTCTTCTGCAAATCCGGGATCTTTGCAACGCCGCCGCAACCGAAGAACGCGTCTTCGATGGTATCGTCGGTAAATCTGCCTTCATTCGCATAGACCTTGAATTTACCGTCTTCGGTAAAACCGTTGGAAAACGTCATATCAAATGCGGCGATTCTGCCTTCGTTGGTACCCCAGCCGCTGCCGGGATCGCCCTTGGCGAACATCTTATGTTCGGTAACGGTTCCTTTCCCTGCCATCAGCGTCTGTGCGACGGGACCGCAATGGAAGAGGATGACTTTGTCCTCATCGTCGCCGTAATTGTTATTCCAGTCGAGGCAGGCGGCAGGTTTTCCGGAAGCGAGTGCCAGCGCACGCATCGTGATCGCAGAGGTCAGGTCGATCTCGCAGGAAGCGGTAATGCCCTTATCGTTGAAGTAAGAGAGAAGAACGCAGGGGCAGACACGGAGAATGGTTTCCATCTCGTTCCAGCAACGCAACGTAAACGCATCAAGATGATAAGCGGATATGTATTCTTCAATGACAACGGCAATTTTGGCAAGCGTCAGTTTGTTTTTGACGGGGACTTTCGTAAAATCGGTGTACGCTTCGAGATTCCCGACCATAGCGAGAACCGCCGGATCGTCGTCCGTCTTTTTATTGACAAAGTCGATCAGCTCGGAAAGGTCGAAACTCTCCACGTTGATACCGTATCTCTGAAGGGTTACTTCGTCAAAGCGTACCGTCTTGAACGCCGTGGTTCTCGCTCCGATACAACCGAGGTTAAATCTCTTCATCCCCCCGACTACCCGGCAGATCGCCGCAAATTCGGAAAGGTTTTTCGCAAAAGCGTCGGAGAGCGGATGCACGACGTGAGGTTTCATAACGGTAAAGGGAATCTTGTACTGATAGAAAACGTCGGTAACGGAGAACTTTCCGCAGAAAGCATCTCTGCGGTGCTTGAAATCCATCTTTCCGATCTCGTCGGGATATGCCTGCATCAGAATCGGAACGCCGGCATCCTGCAAGGCGGCGACGGCACCGTTTTCGTCGATGAAAATAGGCATACAGAGAATGACGCCGTCGTATTCTCCTCTGTGTGCTTCCAAAAATTCGTGATAAAGTCTTCCTTCATCTCTCGTTTCGACGGCACCGTATCTCGTGAGCGATTCATCCATAGCGATGTAGTCGTAACCCGCTTTGGTTACCGCTTCAATCATCTCCCGTCTGGCATCGGTGATCAGTTCACCGGGCATAAAACCTCGGTTTCCGAAAAACAAAGCAAATGTCATATCAATTAACCTCTTTCATAAGTTTATATAATTTTTTATATTTCAAATAATTCTTTCCGTACTCCCCCTCAAAGCGATCCGAAGGAGAAAACGTCTTGTCATACTGCACGAAAATATTGCGTGCGGCAGAAGTATCCGCAGCAAGACCGAGTGCGGTTGCAGACAAAATTCCGAGACCGCAAAGACCGCCTTCCGAAGAACGTAGCGTGCGTACGGGAATCCCGAAAATATCGCTTTTCAGCGAAAGCCACGCCGCGGAATTTGCTCCGCCTCCCGTTGCGGTTACGCTCCGCACGTGAATGCCGTATTCCGAAACGACTTCAAGATTCATCTTCATCTCAAAGGAAGTGCCTTCCAGAATGGCTCTGTAGATCTGTGCATCTGTGGTAACCGTCGTGAGGTTTGCGATCACACCTTTTGCGTTGCCGTCCTGATAGGGCGTCGAACAACCGGCGAAATACGGAAGAACAAGTACGTCGGTCGGCTCTTTCTGACGTTCAAGATAGGTGAAAACGCTGTTTTCTTCTCCCGTAAATCCGTGTACGATTTCATTCCTGTACCAGTTGACGAGAGAACCGCAAGTGAAATTGAGAATATAAGTGCAATAAAGATCGCCGGGGAAAGGAACGACGCAGTACCCCATTTTCCCGAATTCGGCGGAAGATTCGGGATTGGAAAAGACGGCGGTGATACATTCGACCGTTCCCATACCGTCCGCCGCTTCGCCGTCGGACAGTACGCCCGCACCGAGGGTGGCACAGATCTGATCGTGAGATCCGAGGATCAGCCGGCAATCCGCAGGCAATCCCAAGGACGCGGCAACGTCGGGAAGGACCGTTCCGACGACGGTTCCCGCCGGACAAGGTTCGGAGAACAGAGAAGCCGGGATCCCCGTCCGATCGAGGATCTCGCGTGAGAACTCTTTGCGTCTGATATCGAACGCACCGGTTCGGGACGCCAGAGAATAGTCGATCACGCAACGTCCCGTGAGAAGATACCCCATATAGTCGCATATCAGACAGAGTTTTTCTGCTTTTGCAAAAAGGCCGGGTTGGTTCTCTTTGATCCAAAGTGCCTTGTATAGCGAGTACATCGGATGCGGCACGGTGCCGGTCAGACGGAAAACGGTGTCAATGCCGATGCTCTCCGAGACCGCCTCGGCACAAGCTTGCCCCCGGGTATCGGTATAAAGCATAGGGTAAGTCAAAAGTTCACCGTTGCCGTCGAGCAGAACGAAGGATTCACCGAAGGAAGAAAAGGCAACCGAGGAGATCTTTCCGACTTTTGACGCACTGCGGATCAACTCAAACACCGTCGAACGGATCCTTGCGATATCTGCGTAATACTCACCGTCAATTTCGCAGAGCGGCGTCGGCTTTGAATCGTAAAAGACGATTTCTCCGTTTTCGTTGAAAACCTGAACTTTGGACATGGTCGTGCCCATATCCGTGCAAAGCATTAACATAGTATTCTCTTTCCCGGTTTCTGTAAAACCGTATAATATACATTGTAAATTCGTATAAAAATACAGAAATCACAATATAATTGTCTTTGATTAAACGGAATGGTATTGACTTCCCGAAGAGGATTTGATAAAATTGAAGCGATGAAAGGAGAGAGATTATGGTTTTTCTGCCCCAAAACTCGCCGAGCCTTGAGAAGCTTCTCTCTGACTTCTACGTTTTGACGAATATGAAAATTTGCGTATTCGATTTTAACGGCAACGAGCTTTGTTATTACCCGAAGCGTTACTGTCATTTTTGCGAGTGTGTCGTAAAGAATCCGGATTTATACAAACTGTGTCAGCAGGACGATCTTCGGGCACGTGAGGAATGTACGCAGACGAAGAAAGAAAAGATCTATACTTGCCACGCCGGTCTTACCGAATGTATTGCACCGATCGTCATCAACAATGAGATCTCGGGTTACATTATGATCGGTCAGATCCGAACGAAAGAGAATCATTCCGTCCCGAAAGAACTGATCCCGGACGAGATCCGGGAACGGTATTTGAAAATGCCGCTGATTCCGTATGAAACCATCAAGTCGGCACTTCATATCGTGCAAATCTGTGCGGAGCACGAACAGCTCAAAGCGTATCTGAAAGAATCTTCTATGTCGTTTTCCTCTCTGTTTTCCTTCTACGTCGCTTCTCATATCGAGGAGGAGATCAGCATCGAGAGGTTAATGAAAGAGTTTCACCTTTCCCGTTCCGACCTGTACCGGAAGGTCAAAGAAAACTTCCGGGTTTCCCCTGCACAGTATATCAGGGAACAGCGTCTGATCACGGCAAAAAACTATCTGGAAAAGACCGATCTTCGCATTTCGGATATTGCGAAAAAATGCGGGTTCTCCGATTATAATTATTTCTACAGAATGTTGAAAAAAAGATTTGATAAAAGCGGAAAAGAACTCCGAAAGTGCTGATTTGCAAATAATTATTTGCATCTCATATTCTATATATGAGTAACGGAAACCCGTATTACCGGGTTTCCGTTTTTTGCGTTTGGTTTTTCCGAAGATCAAAGACCGTCAACGAAACCGCCGCCGATGATTGCGATATCGTCGATCAGCATTTCCTGCTCAACCGTTCCGAGCGAGGACTGGTTGCAGTTGAGTACGAAGTTGGTACCTTCCGTCCACGTTGCATAATCCTTCGCGGGAAGGTCATATTCGCAGACCTGCGAGCCGTTGATATAGCCGTAAGCTTTCGCATTCGTGAAATCAACGGTGAAGGATACGGTGGTAAAGGTCGTATCCAGAGTTGCGACTTTGGTTCCGAAGAGAGAAACGTCGCCGTTCTTGGCAATGGTCATCGCCATAATGGTATCGCCTGCACCGCCGGCACCGCGAAGACGGAAGTAATAATCCAGCATTTCAACGTCTGCGCTCTTTGCGATTTTCATGCTGAACGTGAACTTTCCGTCAACGAGAATGTCGGAAAGCTTTTTTCCGTCGCCTGCGATCTTATTCGTCAGGAAGTTAAGACCGGTGAAGGAATTTGCCTTATCGTTCTTTACGTGGAACACGAGAACGCCGTCATCGGTAATGAAACTGCCGTGCGTGTAGTTTGCGTTGTATTCCACGCCGCGAACGTCGAGGATCGTATTGTTTACGTTGACGGGTTCGCTGAAGGTTTCGACGAGAACCGCATTGGCGGTAAGTTTATCAAGCGTTTCGGGTCCGCTGTTTCCGCACTTCGTGCAAGTGCGGGAACGGGATCCTGCCGCATAGTAGGTTGCGGGAGTTTCAACTACCCAATCGCCGTACTCGTGCGTGCAGGGCGGGCAGATCATATCGTTGTATACACCTTTGAGGATGACGATTTCATCCATAAGCAGAGCAACGTCTGCTGCCGTGGTGTTGCTGGGGAAGTAGCCGTTGAAGATGAAGGTGGAAGTTTTTGCCCAGTTATCAAAATCTGCAGCGGAAGAAGCTGCGGGTTTGGTGATCGCATATTCTGCGGTCTGCGTGCCGTTGAGGTAAACGGTGATTTTCGCTTCTTTGAAATCAACGGTAATGGAGATGGTCTTGAAGGTTTCGGTCAAAGTGGTGATAACGTTTGCGTCATTGAGGCAGTAAACTTCACCGGTCGAACCTTTGACACCGATTGCCACAATGGTATCTGCGGAACCTGCGGCACCGCGAAGACGGAGCATAAAGCTCGGTACTTCACGACCGGATTCTTTGGCGAGTTTGATGCTGAACGTGAACTTTCCGTCAACGAGAATGTCGGAGAGATGGGAATTTGCACCGATAATATCCTTGGTTTCAAAGTTCAGAATGGGATCTGCCTGACCTGCAGGAAGAAGTGCCTTAACGTATTTGTTTCCGTCCTTTTCGACTACAACGTAGCTTGTGTGTTTGCCGTTGGCATTGTACTGAATGCCGCGGATGGTGCTGATCTGGTTATCAACGTTGAAGGATGCACCGCTGTAATCGTCAGCAAGAACAACGCCGTCAAGCATAACGGAAGTTACTTTTTCATGGTTGCAAAGCGTGCAGGTTTCCGTCTTGGTTCCGGCAACGAAGAGAGTTCCTTCCACAACTACGGGAGTACCGTAAACGTGAACGTCGGAAAGTTCGATTTCCTGGGTATCCGCTTCGCCGCAAGAAGAGCAGACACGTTTTTTAACGCCCTTTACCACACAAGTGGAGGGAGTTTCCTCTTTCCACGCACCGTACGAATGCTGGGTCAGCTGGGGAATTTCACGCGTTACTTCGTTTGCGCAAACACGGCAAACACGTTTTTCAACGCCTGCCTCTTTGCAGGTAGCCGGGGTTTCAACCGTCCACTTGCTGTACATATGGACGTCGGATTTGGGGACGACTCTGGTTTCCTGCTCGTTGCAAAGAGAACAGGTACGGACTTCGGAACCGTCCTCGGAGCAGGTTTCTTCCGTAACGGTTGTCCATTCGCCGAATTTATGCTCGCAGGCTTTGTCGCCGCAGGCAGAAAACGTGAATACACAGCCGATAAGAAGCAGAAGAGAGAGAACAACTGCGATTTTTTTCATGACATGGATCCTTTCTTTTTAATAAATATTATTCAGCAATCGGACGGTGGAAATCATCCGAGCTCGAATACGTTGGGAAAGGGGTACGCAACCGGGGTTTTACGAAACGGGAGTAATGGTAACAGTTCCTGCCGCAGCGGTAAAGGTGAGCAAACCTTCGCCCTCGGCAACGGTATAATTGCCGACCGTCTGACCGTTGACCGAAACGGACCAGTTTCCGCTCGCAACGCCGGAGAAGTAGTAAGTCATACTGCCGGTACCGCTGACGGTTACGGTTTCGGTTTTCTTGAGAAGTGCGGAAGTATTGGCAAAGAATACGGCACGGTCCATGACGGTGAAACCGTCAAGATCGCTGTTGGAAACGCTCACGGGCGTAGCGACGGCAGCACCCGTGTCGGAGATGATCATAACGTTGAGCATCTTGTCCGTTTTGTTTCCGAGTTCGGGAGA
Source organism: Clostridia bacterium (assembly GCA_024404975.1). Taxonomy (GTDB): domain Bacteria; phylum Bacillota; class Clostridia; order Oscillospirales; family CAG-272; genus UBA1740. The sequence continues at coordinate 10,053 of JAKSPH010000031.1, forward strand.
GATTTCGATACGTCCCCACATACCGTCGGATGCAAGATTGGAGTAAGCACCGTTCTGCACCCCGTTGATCATATAGTTTTGGTTTTCACCGCCGACTTTGGTAATACTGTCGCCGCCGATGAGATTGAAGAGGGTGAGCTGACCTTCTCCGTTGACAACGGTAACCTTATTGCCGGAGATGGTCGGCTCGGTTTCCGTATGGAGCAGGAAGGTTTTTTTGAAATCACCGCTCAATGCCGTGATGTTATCGTAAACGACGAAGATCGCAGGGCAGGTTTCATCTCCCGTATAGATCGTAAGCATTCTGCGTTCAACTTCGGAAACCGTCTGCGAGCTGTACGCCGGCGTAATATCTCCTGCGAGATACGCATAAGACGGTCTGCTTCCCTCTCCGTCCGAGTAAGCATAGGACTCTCCCGTAACGGTACCCGTCTTGTATTTATCGCTCATCCAATCCTCAAATCCGTTGGCTTCGGATTTCAGCGTCTGACCGCCGGAATACCAACCTCTGTCGGTTGAGGAGAGTGCCGGATTATAGATCAGAAGTGAATTGTGCGAGATCGTTGCCTGGTGGTAGTAGAAGTGATGATCGCTTCCGTATCCGCCGTACACGCCGGAATCAAAGGCGAGTTTTCCTTTATAGTAGATGTTGAACGAACCTGCATCCTGATGCTCGTGGTTGGCGGTGGTACGTTCGCCGATCTTCATCATAATTGCGACGGAATCGGGATCGTTCCAAGCTTCACGCGTCGTGATCATTCCCACGGGAGAACCGTTGACCGTTACGGTCGGAAGATCCTCGTGGCGATCGCTCGCGGTTTCCGTACCGGTGCTTGAAAGGATCAGATAGAGCGTAGGCGTGAAATAGTTATTGCTATAAGTAAAATAGGAGAAATCGTGGGAATAGTATTTTGCGGCGGCTCTCGATGTACTGTTGTTATAGAGTGCACTGTGGAACAGGTAGGCGGATAGACCGTACGTCTTTCCTGCGGACGGATCCGTCCCGCCGCCGTCGATCGAACCGATATTCTCTCTGCCGTAATAGTCCCCGGTCGCAAACAGTTCTTTGTCAAGTGGAAGTTCGCTTGCAAGGAAGGAAAGAACGACGGCTTCCATATTCTCGGAATAGGGATTCGTTCCCGACATCGTTTTGATGATCCACGCCGACCAAAGGTCGAAAGCGTGGCGATACTGCCCGTAAAGACCGGAGCCCTGCGGAGCAAGACCGCTCTCGTAATAATAATTGCGGAAGGTTACGAATTCCTGATAGAATCTTCCTCCGATATATTCCCAAAAGTCGGGACGCTCGTCATAAACGGCAATGGCGAAGCCGAGATAATCCCTCAAAAGCTGTGCTTCCGCACCGTGGCTGGAAATCGCAGTCTGCCCGTAAGGCGGGAATCCCATTTCCATATTTCCGTTCGCACAAAGGATGTTTTCCACCCCGCGGATGATCTGTTCGCGGTCATCAGCGGAAAGCAAAGGATAGCACCAGTCGTAGATCTCTCCCGCAACGAACATCGTTTGTCCCCAAACGCGAGTGAGGTCGCTTCCGGACACGGCTTCCAGAGAAAGAATGAAATTCTTGATGCCGACGATCGCCTGATAACCGCAGAGAAGATCCCCCGACAACTGATATTCGAGTGCCTTTGCTTCCAGCGTCATAAGCCCTGCGGCATTGAAATTCGTGCCGGAGGTAATGCCGGTGGTAAGTTTTCCGTCAAAGGTTCTTGCCAGCATATTCTTAAAGGATTGCGTTGCCTTTGCCCCTTCCGTGGTAGTCATCACCTCTTTGATGCCGGGAAGCATCGCCTCATTGATGACAAGACGAGGGTGCTGACCTGCGGTCGGGTAAGTGGCGGGCTTATCGTAAATGGATTTCAAAATCATTGGTTCACCCCCGAAATCGGTAACCTTGAAAGTGTCGTTCAACGCTTGTACTTCCGCAGTCTTTCTGATCTTTTCCGCTTCGGCTCTTTGTGCGAGAATGGTCTGATACTCATTTGCGGAAAGTCCGGAAATCAAATCGAAATGGTTGTTGAGAATAAGAATGCCCTCATCGAAATAACAGTCAAAAAGTTCGTCGAGTGCTTCTTCATAAGCATCGGTGCTTGTGGCATAGATAGCGAACTGACCTTGTTCAAACTTGAAGCCCCATCCGAGACCGCCGCTTTCCGTATTTTCGACGACTTCCTGTTTCAAAGTCGAAGAAATCTCACGGTCTGTCTGACCGATCAGTATTTCAAGGCCGTCCTCTTCCGCATAGAGGTCGGACGAATACGAAACCGTAATACCGAGATCTTCAAGACGCTTGCAGAATTTTTCGCAGGCAATTCTATCGACGGATGACGTATGCGAGTAAACGATCTGGAAGTCAGTGTCGCTTCCGTCAAAAATGACAACCTTCGCAGGTTTCGGCTTCGGCGGCTGCGGTGTCGGCGTCGGATCGACGGTATTCCCGCAAGATGCCATCAACAGCATACACACAAACGCAAGCACGTAAATTATAAATAGGAAGTGTTTTTTCATTTGCGTTTCCTCCCGAAAAACTGCGTCAAAAAACGGATCAAAAAGCGGAAAAATCCGCCCCTTTACAAGGCAATTATAACAGAACAAAAAAACGCAAACAAGTTATAAAACGTATTAAAACATTGTAAATTCGTATATTTTTCGGACGAAAAAGCAGAAATTTCCAGGCATTTATTAAGAAAACAAAAGCAAAACCGCCGATCGGAAAAATCCGACCGGCGGTCAGTTGTTGTATCGTTCGCAGCCCTATCAACGGCTCGGACGGAAACGAATCAAAGTTTTCTCCTTCTTAGACAAACAGCATCGGAACAAGTACTTGATTTGCGATATACCGATCATTTTCCGAATCGTAAGTAATATACCCATTAAACTCATCTGTACAAGTGTCCAGTATATCCATATGTTTATTTGCTTCCCTTTTTCTTGGAATAACGTATTGGTTTGATATAGTCA
>JAKSPH010000032.1 GCA_024404975.1 Clostridia bacterium
ATTCTACTACAAGAGGTCTTTTTATTCAATGTCCGTTTTTACGGGTTCAGTTCAGGAACACCCGGTCTTTATTATTAAACTTTATAGGTCATATTGAGTTCGGCGAGTGCGGCGATGATCGCATCCGTCGCGGGCTGGAGTTCCTGCTTCGAAAGAGTTCTTTCTTTGGAGAGGAAGGAGAACCGCAAGGTCAGAGCGCAGGTGCCGTCCGATTCGTAAACGTCGTGCATCTTCACGTCGGTAAGGCTGTTACCGCCGGCGGCGAATGCCTTTGCACGGACGTCCTCAAAGACAACTTCGGAGAGGTTGACGTTGAAGGTGAGGTCGATGTCGATCGCGGGGAACTTGGAGGGTTCCGCATAGCGGATACCGTCTGCTTTGTGCTTGGAGAACTTGTCGGTGTTGATCTCGAAGAATACGACGTTTGCTTTCTTATCCACGTTGCCGAGTACGGTGGGGTGGAGAGTTGAAAGAACACCGACGGTCTCGCCGTCTACGAGAATATCGAAGACGTTTGCGGGATGGGCATACGCGGGAGCGGCTTCCGAAGGACGGAACATGATCTCTTTATGGAGAATGTCACCGCCGATCTCGACGACGGCATCACGCGCTTTGAGGAAGAGGGATTCTTCCGATCCCTTGCGGTCGAAGAATACCGCACCGAGTTTCTTGTACTCGTTGCAATAGCCGTTCTCTTTCAGACCTTCCACGGTGTGTCCGATCTCGAACAGACCGAAGGTGTCCGCGTAAGCGCGGTTGTCTTTCACGAAGGAGAGGAGCGTCGGGATCATGGAAACGCGGAGGAACTGATGGTCGGGCGTCTGCGCGTTGATCACGCGGACGTTTGCGGGCGTTTCAATGCCGAGTTCACGGTTCTTCTGCACGTCGGACCAGATGTAAGAATGTACCTCGTGCATGCGGTAACTCTTGACGAGGAGGTCTTTCATTCTGTCCTCGTCGGATTTCGCCTTTTCTTTCAGTACGGGGCGAAGGGCGTTCTTGGAAGTGTGGATCTCGAAGTTATCGTAACCGTAGATACGGGTGATCTCTTCGATGATATCCGCTTTGATGGTAACGTCCTTGGTCGCACGCCAGGAGGGGACGGTAACGGAGAAGTTGTCGCCGTTTCTCTTGACCCCGAAGCCGAGACCCGTGAGGGTGGTTTCGATGCGGTCGGAGGAGATGTCGATACCGGTGTAACGGTCGACGAATTTCTTATCGAAGTCAAGTACGATGGTATCGTAGTGCTTGACGTAAACGTCGGTGAAGCAGGAAACGACTTTGACGTCGGGGCAGTTATCTTCGAGGATCTTCAGAAGACGTTCGGTCGCGGTCTTGCAGAGTTCGGGATCGAGCATCTTTTCGTAACGCATGGAAGCGTCGGTACGGAGTCCCAGACGGGTGGTCGTCTTTCTGACGGAAACGCCGTCGAAGGTCGCGGATTCCAAAAGAAGAGAATCGGTGTCGTCTTCGATCTTGGAAGCATCGCCGCCCATGATACCTGCGATAGCGACGGGAACGTCGTTCGAGGTGATCATCAGCATCTTGTCGTCAATGTTACGTTCTACGCCGTCGAGGGTGCGGAAGGTGAGGGGGTTCGCAAAGGTCTGCACCTCGATCTTGTCAACCTTGCGGTTATCGAACGCGTGCATCGGCTGACCGAGTTCCATCATCACGTAGTTGGTGAGGTCGGCGAGGAAGTTGATGGCACGGCTTCCGCAGTAATACAGACGGATCTGCATATTGACGGGGGAAACCTTGCGGGTGATGTTCTCGACTTTGAGCGCGGTGTAGCGCCAAACGAGATCTTTCGCCTTCACGTCGACGGAAACGGCGGGAAGATTTTTGTATTTCTTCGTGTCGGCAACGGGGATCTCACGCAGAGGTCTGCCCGTGATGGTGGCGAATTCTCTCGCCATGCCGTAGTGTCCCCAGAGGTCGGGGCGGTTGGTCAGGGATTTGTTATCGACTTCAAAGATGATATCGTCGATGTCGTAAACGCTCTTCAGATCGGTGCCGAGTGCGATGTCGTCGGTGATCTCAAACAGTCCCGAAGTGTCGTCGGAAATGCCGAGTTCCGCCGCGCCGCAGCACATACCGTTGGAGGTGAAACCTACGACGGTGGCAACGTCGATCTTCTTGCCGCAGACGGACGAGCCGACGGTGGCAAAAGCGACTTTCATGCCGACTCTGACGTTCGGAGCGCCGCAAACGACGTCGAGCAGTTCTTTGCCGGTGTTGACTTTGAGAAGGTGGAGTTTTTGGGATTTGGGATGCGCTTCCACCGAGGCGATCTCCGCGACGATAACGCCGTAGGTGTCCTCGCCTTTTACGTAAATATCTTCGACTTCAGCGGTCGAGAGAGTGAAGTTTTTGATCAGCGCCTTTTTGTCAAGGCCGGAGAGATCGACGAAATCGCCGATCCAATTCATAGATAAGAACATTGTGACGCCTCCTTACAACGAACGGAATTGGGACAGGGCTTTGAGGTTGCCGCTGTTGAAATCACGAATATCCTTGACACCGTATTTCATCATGGCAAGACGGGTAAGTCCGAGACCGAAGGCAAAGCCGGTGTACTTTTCGGTATCAATGCCGCCCTCTTTCAGAACGTTGGGGTGGATCATACCGCAGGGGCAAAGTTCGAGCCAGCCGGAGTGCGTGCAGGAAGGACAGCCGACTCCGCCGCAGATCAGGCAGTTGATGTCAAGTTCAAAACCGGGTTCGGTGAAGGGGAAGAAGCCGGGACGGAGTCTGACTTTGATATCTCTGCGGAATACTTCGGAGAGCATGGTTTTCATGAAGTAAATGAGGTTGGAGATCGAGATATTCTCGTCGATCATCATACCTTCCATCTGGAAGAAGGTGTTTTCATGGCAGGCATCGGTGGACTCGTTACGGAAGCATCTGCCGGGGAAGATGGCACGGAGGGGTGCGCCGTATTTCTTCATGATGGCGTTCTGCGCCGCGGAAGTCTGCGTTTTGAGCAACTGACCGTTTTCAAGATAATAGGTATCCTGCATATCGCGGGCGGGGTGGTGCTTGGGAATGTTTAATGCCTCAAAGCACTCGTAGTCGTCAACGACTTCGGCGTAATCTTCTACGGTAAAGCCCATACCGGTAAAGATCTGCTCAACGTCGCGTGTTGCCAGCGTGATCGGATGGTAAGAGCCGTACATACGCTCTGCCGCGAGTGTCGGATTGTACTTCTTCGCACTGCGGATCTGCGCTTTCAGCATGGCATCTTTGAGTGCCGCGGAAGCACGGTCAATGGCAGTTTCGACATTGTTCTTGAACTCGTTGATGAGAGCGCCGGCGGCTTTCTTATCCACCGCGTCGCGCAGTCCCTTCATGAGTTCGGCGATTTCTCCCTTTTTACCGAGAAATCCGACGCGGAGCGCTTCGAGTTTTTCTTCGGTAGAGGCAAGGGAAAGTTCGTTTTCAAAACGACTTTTCAGTTCCTCGATTTTTTCCTTCATATCCGTATGTCCTTTTTCGTAGAATACAAAATAAAATAATAAACAATTATACAACAATACGCGGGGTTTGTCAACGGTTTTTCAAAAAAGCGATCACCGCCGGCGGTAAAATTCCGGACAGATCCCCGCCTTCGGCGATCCGTTTCCGCGCGAGAGTGGAACTGATGCCGGCAAATTCGGGTTTGCACTCGATAAACTCGGTTTCGTAGCCGCCATGCTCATAGTTCCATTTCGCCATATTTTTCTCATACGCAAGGTCGGTTTCGTTGCGGTAACCTTTGACGATCTTTCCGATCCCATGTTCCCGCATATAGTCGATGACAAATCCGAGACCGTAACTGACGATGACGTTTGAAAAATCCTCGGTTGCCAGCGTGAGCATCCGCACACGGTCCTCAAGAGGGAACGTGTACGTCTTGTCCGGAGTGCGGAAGACGACGACGTAGGCTTCATCGTCGGTGGCAGCCGCCTGCCGGATGACGTCGAGATGCCCCACCGTAACGGGATCGTAACTGCCGGGCAAAATCACTTTCATGCGGTTTCTCCCTTGCGGTATTTCAGAATATTGACAAACGTCTTTTTGCCGTAATGGGTGCTTTTCAGAACTTCAAAAGAGGAGAACACTTCATCCTCCGCGGGAAGTTCGTCAAACTCCGTGCCGGATTCCAGAACGACGAGTGCGCCGTCGGCGAGCATCCCGGCTTTGAGCAATCTCTCAACGGATTCGCGGCAACATTCCATGCCGTAGGGCGGATCGACAAAGACGAGGTCATAGACGTCGCGTCCCGCCGCTTTGCGGATGTAGTTGCGGTAATCGCTGACGAGAAATCTCGACGCGCCGAAGAAGCCGGTCGCTTCGGCGTTCTTCTTCACGATATCCATCGCTTCCTTCGCCGCGTCAATGAACATGGCGGATTCCGCTCCGCGTGAGAGGGCTTCCAATCCCATCTGTCCCGAACCCGCAAAGAGGTCGAGGACACGGCGGTTTTCGATCTCGAATTGAATGGAGGAGAACACGGCTTCTTTGATCCGCTCGGAGGTCGGTCTTGTCGCCTCTCCCTCCAAGGTCAGGATCTTTTTTCCTTTGGCTTTGCCGGTAATGATTTTCAGCACGGCTTTTTTCCTTTCGCAGACTGTTCTTTTTGTTTGAAATAGGTGACGATCGCCTCGGCATCTTTCCGGGTGACGCCTTTGATCGCGCAAAGCGCGTCGGCATCCGCGTGTTTGATTTCCGAGAGCGTCATGGCTCGGAGCAGGATCTTGGCTTTCGCCGCACCGATGCCGGGGATCTTTTCGAGGGAAGAGTGCGTCAGGGTACGCATCTTGTTTCCCATCGTGTTCTTGACCGCGAAACGGTGGGCTTCTTCCTGTAAATTATAAACAAATGTAAACACGCCCTGTTCGTATGCGATGGAGATCTCCCGCTCGCCGTCCGTGATGGCGCGCGTTTTGTGGAAATCGTCCTTGACCATGCCGAACAGAGGGATCTCAAGGTTCAGATTCTCGCAGACCTGCTTTCCGACGGCAACGTGGGTATCTCCGCCGTCGAGCAGAATGAGATCGGGCGTTTCTCCGAGCGAGGGGGAGCCGTCGCCGATATGCGACAGACGCCGCGTGAGGATCTCGCGCATGGAACCGTAGTCGTCCGCGCCCGCCGTCGTTTTGACCGCAAAGGTGCGGTAGTCGCTCTTTTTGAGTTTCCCGTCCGTACAGACCACCATGGAGGCGGTGATGGACTCGTTGCCCACGTTGGAAATATCGTATGCTTCCACACGGTGGGGCGGTTCGGGGAGTGAGAGGAGTTCGGACAGACGGATGAGGTTCCGGTTTTCGCGTTCGCCCGTCAGACGGTTCTGTCTTGCCGCCTCTTTCGCGTTCTCCATCGCGAGGTCGCACAGAGCGCGGTTATCGCCGCGTTCGGGAACTTTCACGGCGATGCGATAGCGGGAGCCGACGGAGAGATAGTCGGAAAGCAGAGTAAGGTCCTCTTCCGCAAGAGGGAAATCGAGCAGGATCTCACGAGGGAGGTTCTCCTGCCCGTCGTAATACGAAACGATGAGGGAGAGCGCGTCCTCCGGCGAAGTCAGTTCCGCCGCCGAAAGGATGAATTCATTCTTGCCGACAACGGCACCGCCGCGTACGGCGAGCATCGCGAGGACACCTTCGCAGTCGGAAGTGTAGAGGGCGAAAACGTCGCGGTTGACGCGGACGTCGGCGACGACCTTCTGCTTGTCCAGCAGGTGAGTCAAAGCGCGGATGGAATCCCGCAGAGCCGCCGCGCGTTCGAACTGTTCGTTCTCCGCCGCGGTAAGCATTTCCGCTTCGAGATCCGAAACGGTGGATTTGATATTTCCTCCCAGCACGTCCTCCGCGTGGCGGATGCGCTCGCGGTATTCTTCCTCGGAAACCTTGCCTGTGCAGGGACCGATACATCTGCCCATGTCGAGGTAGATGCAGGGGCGTTCCTTGCCGATGTCACGGGGAAACTGCCGCTTGCAGGACGGGATGGCAAAGACTTTCAACACGGTTTCAAGTGCGGCATAGGCGGGTGCGGTGCCGGAATAGGGACCGTAATAATGCGCGCGGTCGCCCTTGCGCTCACGCGAAACGAAAAGGCGCGGATAGAGTTCCGACGTCACTTTGATATAAGGGTAGGATTTCGCGTCTTTCAGACGGATGTTATACTTGGGCGTGTGTTTTTTGATGAGGACGTTTTCAAGGGCGAGCGCCTCGATCTCCGTGTCGCAGAGAATGTAATCGAAATCGGCGATCAGACTGACGAGCCGCGACGTTTTGACGTTGTGGCGGTTGCCCGTGAAATAACTCGTCACGCGGTTATGAAGTTTTTTGGATTTTCCTACGTAGATGATCGTGCCTTCGGCGTTCTTCATCAGATACACGCCGGGCGATTGGGGCAGGGAATTTGCCTTATCTCTCAACCGTTCAATCGTGGTCATTTCGTTCTCCCGATACGGAAAAACGGCAGTCGTAACTGCCGTTTTTCTTATTTACGCTGTTCAGTCGGCGGATTTACCGTCGATAAGGTCACAAAGACCGTCAACGGCTGCCTGTTCATCGGGGCCGTCGGCAATGAGAGTTACGGTCATGCCCTTGGTGATCCCGAGGTAGAGGACACCGAGCAAACTCTTGGCATTCACACGGCAATCTTCTTTTTCGATCCAAATGGAACTCTTGAATGAATTGGCTTTCTGAATAAAGAAAGTAGCCGGTCTTGCCTGAAGTCCGTATTCATTTTTTATCGTTACGCTGCGAGAAATCATTCTATTGCTCCCTTGACTGGTTGATGGTTTAAGTATATCAAATTGCCGTCTAAAAATCAAGGGTTTTTCGAAAAAAACTCGAATTTTCACCGCAGAAGAAACGAAAAATCACGCTTTTTCGATGTTCAGTACCACGCCGACGTGGGAAATCCCGCATTCCGTGAGCGGAAGAATACTTCCCGGTGCGATCGGCTGATGGGATCCGAGCAGAAAACCGTCCTCTCCCGCGCGTCCGCGGCAGGTAAGTTTCAGCGTTGCGGTCTGCCCCGATTCCGTGTTCCCGAACACAGATTCCGTCACCGTGGCGGGATATCCCGCGAGGGCAAACGTCTGTCCGGGATGGAGCAGTGCGACTTCGCCGTCCTCGACCTCATAGAGCCGGAAGGTGACGGCGGCATCCGTTTCTCTGTACTCGGCGGCGTGAGTCCGTTTCAGATAGATGCCGGTAAAGACGAAACACAGAGCGAGCGCCAGCGCGGCGAGAAAGACCTCCGTTTTTGCCGTTTTCTTCATCCGATCGCAACGACCTTTCCGCTCCCCGCGTAGTCCCATGCGCGGAACGCGAGTTCCTCACCGATATAAAGCGGGGTTTCTCCGGCGGTGAAACCGTCCGCCCCCTCCCCCGCGATCTCGATCACGAGGTCGCAGAACTCGCCTTCGTTTTCCGTTCGGATGGCGCGCACCGTGCCGAGGACGGCTTGTTTTTTGCGGTCGACGATCCGATCGCCTTCGTGCAGGTGGGAAGCCGCTTCTGCCGGCACGTCTTCGGAGAGTACCGTGAAGGTCACTGCCACGGGGTCCGCCTTTCTCTCACGAAAGGCGAGAAAGCCGAGTGCCGTCAGTCCGAACACGGTCAGCGGGATCAGAAAAAGAGCGAACCAGCGAAATATCATCTGTTTTTTATTTTTCATATCAAACCTCGAAAAAGGGACTTCCCCGAAGGAAAGTCCCAGGATCGTATTCAGTTTTCCCGAAACACGACAGAAAAAACCTGTCATTATTTGAGAGTGACGTCGATGTCGGAAGAATTCGTGTCCTGACCTTCTTCGAGATAGGCGCGGCGGCTTTCCTGCTCGGTGTCTGCGATGCGGAGGGTCGCTCCGCCGATGCCGAAGAGGACGAAGAACAGATAGATCATTCCCATGTCCGCAAAGGTGTAGTCGAACAGACCGAAGATGAGCAGCGCGCATATACCGGCGTGGGAGAACAGGCTGACTTTCCGTACGCCGGAAAGTCCGAGGACGGGCTTCTTGCGTGAGAGGGAAACGGCGCGTTCGATGAGCAATAAGAGGAAGATCGCAAGGGCGAACACACCGCATTCGCAACCGATCTCAAGGAGCAGGTTGTGGCTGTGCGGAGCGGTCACGCCTTCTTCGGCGTACGCCTTGAACACTTCGGTGAAGTTGCTCTCGCCGATGCCGATGCCGACGAACAGATTGTCGAGGAAGAGATTGACCGAGGAACGCCAGATGGAAAGACGGTAAACGACGGAGGAATCGCTGAAATTCAGAATGGAGGCGAAGCGCGTCAGCACGGCTTCCGAGAGGAAGAAAATTCCGTAGGGCAGAAGCGACAGAATGACGAGCAAATGACCGGGACGGCGGCGGAACCAGATGACGGTCGAGGCGATGAATCCGACGAGAAATGCCACCCACGCACCGCGGGAGAAAGTGAGTGTCAAAGCGACGACGTTCGCGGCGAAGACAAGAGCGAACAGGATCCGGATGAGGTTTTCGCGTTTTTCGACCACGAGTGCCAAGGAGCAGAACGCGGCGGTGAGAAGATAGACCGCAAAGACGTTCGGGTTCCCGAACGAGGCATACACGCGGGTGGTAATGGTTTCGGAGAACGCGGAGTCAAGCCAATTTCCCATCGGAACGCCGACGAAGTACTGCGTTATGCCGAGAATACAGATGGGGAAGGACGCCACGGAGATCGAACCGATCGCGAGGTCGGCAAGACGGCGGTTGATGAGCAGGTTCTTCGCGAGGATGCAACCGATCAGCATGGAAACGAAGAGGAGTGACGAGAGGAAGGAGTTGAGTCCTCCGTTGAAGATGCCCGAAAGGAGCAGACACAGAGCGAATAAGAACAGAACGTAATCGCCGAAGTCAAGGCTGAACAGACGGTTTCCGAGCCGTGCCTTGTGAACGTAGGAGAAGAAGGACAGAAGGATAAGCACGGCGAGGATGAGCGAAGGATGCGCGGTGAAGTGAAGATAAGGAAACGCCACGAGCGAGAGAATGAAGGGTGCTTCCGGCGAGTCGATACTTGCACCGAGGAGGAGCACCGCGGCGATCGCGAGCAGGACGTACATCGGTGACGTGAAGAAGCCGACGACGGCAAGACCGCCTCCGAGGATCATCATAAAGACGACGGAGAGTTTGGGCGTTCCCGCGGGAATGTGACGGCGTTGCAGACAGAGAAAGTCAAAGAGAAACGCGTCACAGACCGGAGATTTCTGAAAAGCGATATGCACGGACTCGCGGGAGAGAAGAAACGGAATGGAAAGAATTGTTGACAAAATTCCGGCGATCAGAGGGTAGAGGACCTCGATCTCTTCCGCCGAAACATAGTATTTCGTGAAGAAGGAAAACAGAGTGACAAGACCGAACGTCATCAGGAACAGTCCCCATGCGAAAGAGCCGGTGTTCGCGGCGATGCGTCCGAGGTCGGTGAGTTTGTCGGAAAGACGGCTGAACAGAGAGGACGATACCACGGTTTGTCCCGATCCGCTGACGAAAATGCGGTCGATCGCCGCTTTACTGTTTTTCATCGGTTTCCTCTCCTTTGGCAGTGGATTTCGGTTTTCGTTTTTTCTTGTCGCGGGGCTTTAAGGATTTCTCGAATTCGGGGTGGAGGAGCAAAAGATCCGGACGGCGTTCCTTTGTGAGTGCCACGGACTGTTCCAACCGCCAGCGGTCGATCTTCTTGTGATCGCCTTCGAGAAGTACGGCGGGAACTTCCATGCCGTGAAACTCGCGGGGTTTCGTATATTGCGGGTATTCGAGAAGTCCGGAAGCGACGGACTCGCCTTCGTAACATTCGGGTGCCGAAAGCACACCGTCGATCAGTCTTGAAACGGCATCCACCACGATACAGGCGGGGATCTCTCCGCCCGTCACCACAAAGTCGCCGATGGAGATCTCCTCATCCACGATCTCGTCGAGAATGCGCTGATCCACGCCCTCATAGTGTCCGCAGAGAAAGATGAGATTGTCGTATTTCGAGAGGTCTTTCGCCACGTCGTGCGTGAACCGTCTGCCCTTGGGCGACATATAGATCACGCGGGTGGATGAACCTTCGGGAATTTCGCTCCTGACGGCTTGGAAACAGTCGTAGATGGGCTGGCAGGTCATGATCATGCCGACACCGCCGCCGAACGGCGTGTCATCGACTTTTCTGTGTTTGTCCTGCGAATAGTCGCGTATGTTGTGGGTGCGGATCTGAATATAACCCGCCTTTTCCGCCCTGCCGATGATGCTCTCGGACAAGACGTTTTCCACCATGGCGGGGAAGAGTGTCATAATATCGAATCTCATACGGTCGGCTCCTCGGAAGGCATGTTGTCGATCACTTCCGCATCACCGTCGAAGAAACCGGGGATGGGAGTGACGAATACGCCGCGGTCGGTATCGACTTCCGCGACGAAAGCGGGGACGAGAGGGAGGATCACGTCGCCCGAAGGAGTTTTTACGGTGAGCAGGCGGGTGGCAACGCCGTCCGAAACTTCGCGCACCGTGCCGTACAGTTTGCCGGTGTTTTTGTCCGTGACGGGAAGTCCCGGCAGGTCAGCGAGAAAGTATCCGCCACGGGGGACGGGAATATCACTTCTGTCGAGATAGAGAGTTTTGCCGCCGATGGCTTGGGCTTCCTCTCTGCTTGAGATCCCCGCGATGCCGAGCAGAACGGTGTTGCCGGCGACGGTAGCGGAGGTCACGGCGTGTTCTTCGTATCTGCCTTCTCCCTTGGCAAGGAATACGCGGGACGCCTTCGCTAAAACTTTCGGGGAATCGCACCAGACTTCGGTTTTGAAAAGACCGCGGACACCGTGCGGTGCGCACACTTTGCCGCATTCCAGATATTGCATTTTCATACGCTTATTTTAGCATAATAAAATAAAATTGTCAAGACGGCAAACGCCCTGCGAGTTTATCGAATATGCGCCGGTAATCCGAGAGCATCCGACGTCTTGAGAACCGTCTGCGGTAGGTCTGCATGGACGAGTGGGAGAGGAGCCGCAGGAGAGGACGGTTGGTGTAGAGAAGGACCAAAAGATCCGCGAGAGCGGCGGCGTTTCCGGAGGGGAACAGATAACCGTTCACCCCATTTTCGACCATTTCGGGATTTCCCCCGAAGTCGCTCGCCAAGGTCGGAATGCCGAGCGCCATACACTCCGACGTAACGAGGCAGGAAGTTTCCGTTCCGCGCGACGGATTGACGTTGACGGAAAACAGATTTTCATACGGCGCGGGGTCTTCGAGAAAGCCGACGAATCGGCAGATCGGTGCAATTCCCGCCGCTTCAGCCTGCGTTTCGAGCGCGCGCCGTTTCGTCCCGTCGCCAACGATCAGAAATCGCATTTCCGGACACCGCGGGGCAACGGCGGCACCGGCGCGAAGGAGAATATCGAATCCCTTGATGTCCTCCAACCGCCCGCACCCGCCGATGACAAAGCAGTTTTCGGGAAATCCGAGCGAGGAGAGCAGACGGCTTTTCTCCGTGTACGGGAGCCGACCGGGAAAAGCGACACCGTTCTGCACGGTGACGACACGCCGCATATCCACCCCTTCGGCGCGCAGATCCTCCGTGGCGGCTTTTGCCGTGGAAACGGTGAGGGTAGTCACCGCGTTGTAGAGCGCTCCGCGCAGAGGAACGGCAGGGCGCGGGTTATTCGCACCGTAGGCACAGTGGCGGGTGGAGATTGTCAGCGGAACGCCCGAAAGTCTGGCACCGATCCGCGCGGAAAGCCCCGCGTGGGTATGGACGGCATCCGGCATCTCGCGCCGGAAGACCTCACGAAACAGAAACGTGTCCGCCAAGGTCGGTTTTTCGGGGTGGGAGAGGGACAGCGCCTGACTCTCCACAGGCAACGCACGGACAAGAGGCGCGACGGCGGACTGTTCGGGATAATAGACCTTGAATTCGAATTCCCCCGCCAATCCGGAAACGAGAGATAACACTTGTTTTTCCGCACCGCCGACGACGGTGTCGGTGATCACTTCGGCAATTTTCATTTGTTCCTCCGTATAAGAAAAGCCGTCTGTCAGAAGACAAACGGCAGTATCTATTTTGCGGCGAATGACGCGTTTTATACCTCGGCGGGGTGCTTTTCCCGCTTTTTTCTGAAATAGGACGAGAGGATCTCGCGGTTTTCTTCCTCCAATACACCGCCCGTGACTTCGGGGATGTGATTGAGCGGGAAGGACGTGATGTTGAGAAGGGACCCCATCGCACCGAACCGCAGATCACGCGTTCCGAATACCACACGCTCCACTCTCGCGTTGACGAGCGCGCCGGCACACATGACACAGGGTTCCATCGTGACGTACAGGGTGACACCGGGCAGACGCCATCCGCCGAGCGCACGGCAGGCTTCCTCTATCGCGAGGATCTCGGCGTGGTGTGTCGCGCATTTGGTTTCTTCTCTGCGGTTGGAACTCTCGGAGAGGATCTTTCCGCCTCTCACGGTCAGAGCGCCGACCGGCACTTCGTCGCGCGCCGCCGCCTCACGGGCGAGTTCCATGGCGCGCCGCATATAGAATTCATCAAGTTCGTTCTGTGTCATAACACCTCACACAAACAGAAGAATTACGGCGAAAACGACGCCGAAAACAATATA
>JAKSPH010000033.1 GCA_024404975.1 Clostridia bacterium
TTGCAGATGGCGGCCATCTGAGCGACTTCATATCCGAGCTTGTGCATCTCGGCGAAGCAGATTTCGAGTTCGGCGGTGGTGGTAGCGCGTTTGCGCAGAGTGTAAAATTGTGCACCGAATTTCATAACAGTAACACCTTTCCTGTTTTTTGTTGTCATTGTTATTTTAGCATAGGAAAAGAATAAAATCAACGATTAATGTGATTTTCTTTTTCAGAAAAGTATTGCAAAAATTGCACTTCTGTGATAAAATAGAAGAAAACCAGACGAGAGGGGGATGATCTATGGAGAATCCGATCCCGTACACCGGAGAAAACGGATCAGCCGTGAATTCCGATGATTTATGTTATACGGATAAATTCAAGGCAGGAGTGTTCTTCCATCACCGCGATCTCGGAGACAGTCAGAGTTTGCGGAGCAGCCACTGTCACGGCTTTTACGAAGCGCTGTATATTTTCGACGGGGACGGCAAATATCTCATAGAAGGAAACGAATACGATCTTAGACCGGGAAGCCTTTTCATCGCGGCACCCCTCGATTATCATTGCGTGGAAGTGACACCGGGCGTACCGTACAACCGCGCGGGATTCTATTTCCGGCTTTCAAGCCTGCCGCCTTCCGCGCAGAAGATACTGAACGAGCGGCACGGACTTCACAGTTCCCGCGGCCTTTACTTCTCGCCGGAAGAGGGACAGACAGTGTTCGGCAGTATCTTTGAAAAGATGTGCCGTGCGGAAGCCATGCCGAAAGATCTGTCGAGAGATTATCTTCTCACCCTGCTCACGGAAAGCATCTACGCGATCGAGAATCTGAAAGAGCAGGAAGAGGATTCCGGAAACGATCTCGGTTCCCGCATCATTCGATATCTGAACGATCACGTCACGGAACATATTTCACTCGATTCACTCGCGGAGGAGTTTTACGCAAGTAAATACTACCTTTGCCGGGCGTTTAAAAAGAAAAACGGCATCAGTATTCACGAATATCTCACGCAGAAACGGATTCATCTCGCAAAGGCGATGATCGAGCGCGGAGAAAACGCCTCTGCCGCCGCGTACCGGGTGGGATTCGGGGATTATTCCTGTTTTTACCGAGCTTACGTGAAAGTCATCGGCCGCTCTCCCATCAACGGTCAGGACGAGGACGGAAAGGAATAATGCAGAATCCTCCGTGAGAGGGAGTACGGCAAACCGAAACATAATAATGATCAATTAAGGAAGCATTTCCTATGTCAATAACCAACATTCAATCACCGGCAGATCTGAAGAAACTGCCGAAAGACGAGATTCCGGGACTGTGCGAAGAGATCCGAAACGTTCTCATTGAAACCGTCGGTCGCACGGGCGGACATCTCGCCTCCAACCTCGGTGCCGTGGAACTGACGGTCGCAGTGCATCGGGTTTTTGATTCGCCTAAGGATCATATCATCTTCGACGTCGGGCATCAGTCCTACGTTCATAAGATGCTCACGGGACGCGCCGACCGTTTCGACACGCTCCGTAAGCCGGGCGGCCTTTCCGGATTCACCAACAGAGAAGAATCCCCGCACGACGCGTTCGGAACGGGGCATAGTTCGACCTCTCTTTCGGCGGCTCTCGGATTCGCTTATGCGGATAAACTTGCGGGGAATGAAGCGTTCACCGTTGCTATCGTCGGAGACGGCGCATATACGGGAGGCATGATCCACGAAGCACTGAATAACGTAAAATCCGATCTTCCGCTCATTATCATCCTGAACGAAAACGGAATGTCCATATCCAAGAACCGCGGCGCGTTCGCAAGGTACCTTACCCGTGTCCGCGTTTCTTCCAGCTACATGGGATTCAAGAAGGGAACGAAAACGTTTCTTCACAAGATTCCTCTGATCGGCCGCCCCCTTGAAAAAGCGGCACGATGGACGCGCGACCGCCTGGTCAACCGATTCTACCCGATGAACTATTTTGAAAACCTCGGTTTGTACTATATCGGTGTGATCGACGGAAATAACGAAGAAGCAGTGGAAAACGCGCTTCAGCGTGCGAAGGAAATCGGCAAATGCACGGTCATTCATCTGCGGACGAAAAAAGGACTTGGCTATGCTCCTGCGGAAGCACATCCCGATCTGTTTCACGGTGTCAGTGCGGAATCCTCCTGCGGTGAGAATTTCCATGCGGTATTCGCGGAAGAACTCTGCAAAATCGCGGAGAAAAATCCGAAGACAGTTGCGGTCACTGCCGCGATGGGACAGGGAACCGGTCTTTCTTCTTTCGGTTTGAAATATCCGGACAGAATGTTTGACGTAGGTATCGCGGAAGAACACGCCCTCACGTTTTCCGCCGGACTTTCCGCGGCGGGCATGGAACCCTACGCGGTCATTTATTCGACTTTCCTTCAGCGCGCTTACGATAACGTTTTACACGACGTTGCCTTGCAAAGATTGCCTATGCGTCTGATCATCGACCGCGCGGGACTTGCGGTATGCGACGGCGCGACACATCACGGAATTTTTGACGTCGCGTTCCTCTCGGAGATTCCGGGCGTTAAGATCTACGCGCCGATTTCGTTCGGCTCACTCCGCACGATGATGAACCATCCTTATCCGAAGGACGGAACGGTCGAGGCGATCCGCTATCCCAATGCAGGAGAAAACGACGAGGTTGTAGCGACGTTCTATCCGAAAGGTGAATATCAAGCTTACGGCGTGTCCGCGGATTTTCCCAAAGACAATTCCATGGATGCGGTGCTGATCACCTACGGAAACGAAACCGCAAGAGTTCTGAAAGCAGAGAAGATGCTGAAACAGAAAGGGCTTTCGGTCGGCACGGTAGTTCTCGAACAGATCACCCCTTACAAAGACGTCGCAGATCGAATCGCACCGTTTGCTTCGGGAGCGAAACAGGTGTTCTTTATCGAAGAAGGCATCCGGAACGGCGGTGCGGCTGTCAACCTCGAAAGTTCCCTCACCGGGAAGTTCGGAGGAAATCTTCCGTTCGGTTATCACATCCGTGCGATCGAAGAAATTCCGAAGCCGACCGAGGTATGCGATCTTTACGAATATCTCGGATTTTCCGCGGAGAAAATCGCGGAATTTGTTTCGGAGATTCTCGGAAACCGATAATTTCAAAACCAAAAGCGGCAAAAGGGATTGGCATTTTGCCGCTTCTTTATATTTTCAGCAGAAATCCGACCGCGATGCACAAGAGCGCGGAAAAGAGCGCTTGAAGCAATTTCGTGTTAAAATAGACTTTGGCGTTTAATGGGAAATCCTCGCAGACAGAGGAAAGCTGAAAGAACACGCAAAGACCGGAATGACCGAGAGTGAAAGCAAGTAGGGCAAGGAGGATCGGACGAGGAAAGGAGAGTTCCGAAATGACGGTACACCCCGTTCCGAGATCCAACACGGATCGGATCAGAGAAGAAATGAACGCATCGGCAATTACGTGAGAAACGATCCCGCCCACCGCTCCGAAGAACGCGAACGTTCCCGCAAGGTACAGGCAAGACACACTTGCATTCCTGATTGCGCCGATGACGGAAAAACCGACCGGAGACTCGTCAGCCACTGAAAGATTTCGACGGGATCCGTCCGTTTTTCTCTGATGTGTCAACAGTCCTGCGAGCAATCCGCCGAAGAGAGAGCAAAACAGCAGAAGCACGCCGTATTTCACCGAGCCGAGAAGTCCGAGACCGACGGCAAAGAGAAAGAATCCGGGCGAAGCGGAGGCGGAAAGCGCAATGCAGAAGGATGCTTCATTCTCGGTGAACACTCCTTTTTCATAGAAATCCGATACCGCCTTTGCCCCTGTGGGAAACCCACAGAGAATCCCGCATAGAAAGCAGGGAAAGGATTCCGGCGGAAGGGAAAATAACCGACCGAATAAAGAGGCGATCTTTGTTTTTGATAGCGTTCTTATACTGCCTTTCGCGGCTTCCGCAAGGATCATGAACGGAAATACCGCGGGGATAACGGAGAGAAGCGCTTGTTTCAGACCGGAGAGCAGACCTGCCGCGGCATATTTCCCGAAGAACAAAAGCGATCCCCACAGGATCAAGAGGAGAAACAAGCGAAAACTCTCGGTTTTTCTTTTGATATCGGTCATTTACGGCACTCCGATTCATAGATTTATTCTGAATAGTATTGATTATGAAAAGGAGCGAGAAGGTATGACGAAGAAAGGAAAAAAGACCGAACCGCAACCGAACCTGGACGGATTGCGGATGGAAATCGACGGGCGGGGAAAAGTTCTGTCCGTCGCCTTACACGGCGTGTCGCAAGTGGCGGCGTTCACGCATACGCAGGCGGAAGCGGTTGGCAAAGATCGGATCGTAAAGTTTACCGGAGAACGGCTTTCGTTACTTACTGTCGGAGACGGCGATTTCGTATTATCGGGGAACGTGAGAGGTATCTGCTTTGAAAATAACTGCAATCATTGAACGTCTGATCGGCTATCGGACCGTGCAAATCGGGGAAACGGACATATTGCCCGTGATTTCCCGTGCGCAAAAAGAGAAAATCTCGGTAACGTTTCTGCCTGACGGGATAATTCGGGTTCCGATGTTCCTTTGGAAACGTGTAAAAGAGAAAGTCTTGAACGGTTTTACGTATCAGGTGAAGTCCGTTCGTGGCATTGCGAAAGCGGCGGAGAAAGTCAAAGCACATCTCGGATTGACAGTCGGATGCGCGTTGTTCGTACTTCTCTTGACCGTGATGCACGGATACGTTCTTGACGTTCGTGTGACAGGGCTTGAAAGTGAAAACGGACAGATTCTCACCGACCTTGAAAGCGCCGGATTGACTCTCGGATCACCTTGGCGAAAGGTCGATACGGAGCAAATTGAAAATACGGTACTCATGACTTCCGACACGGTTTCATGGCTCAATATCGAAAGGGTGGGATCTGTCGCGTATGTGACCGTGAAAGAAAAAGAACCCGTTGAACCGCAATCGGAAAAAGAATTGAAAAAAGGCAATATCGTGTCAAAGTGCGAGGGCATCGTGGAGGAAATCACGGTAAAAGAAGGGTTGCCGACCGTGAAGGTCGGTCAGACCGTAAAAACGGGAGATCTTCTCGTTTCCGGCATCCTTTCCGACGGTTCATCCGTCATCGCACAGGCGAACGTGAGGATCCGCACGGTCGGAGAAACGAGAGTCGAAGTTCCGCGTACGGCGGAAACCGTCGTCACAAACGGTAAGAAGATGATATCATTTCGCCTAAAAATTTTAAATTTTTTCGTAAATCTTAATAAAAGATATGGAAATTTGCCGACGGAGTGTGCTATAATAGAAGATAATAAATCCTTGACCTTCCGAAACGGCGTGAGATTTCCGATCTCCGTTTTCCGCAAATATGCCGTTTGTTCCGAAACACAGAGTTTCGATCTTGCCGATGATGCACTTGTCGAATCGGCGAGAACCGCTCTTCATGAGAAATTTCTCTCGGAGATCGGCGATGCGGATCTCAACTCCGTATCCGTCGATTTCTCGTTAAGCGAGGACGGATGTGTCGGAACGATCCGGTATGAGGCGGTCGTGAAGGGAGGGACATTCGTTCCGTTTTCAGGAGAAACACATGAGTGAAAGAATGGTTATGACGCAATCGAGCGAAGCGACTGCCGCTGTTTTCGGCGCTTTTGACGCAAACATCCGTCTTGTGGAACAAGCGTTTTCCGTCCGTATTTCCAACCGATCGGGAGGCGCCGGATGCGGGGATGTTCTTGTCATTACCGGCGATGCGGAAAACACCGTTTTCGCCGAGCGGGCGCTGAACGTTTTATGCAGAATGGCAGGAGCAGGAGAAACGATTTCCGAAAACACGGTGGAATACGTGATCCATTCCGTTCAGTCGGACGACGAAGACGGCATCGGAGATCTCTCGGACAACGTGGTGACAGTCACCAACCGCGGAAAACCCATCAAGCCGAAAACCAAAGGACAAGCATCTTACGTTGAGAAGATGAAACAGCATACCGTCACTTTCGGTATCGGTCCTGCGGGAACGGGCAAAACTTTCCTTGCCGTCGCCATGGCGGTGGAAGCACTGCGTAGCAAAAGAGTTGACAGAATTCTTTTGACGCGTCCTGCGGTTGAGGCGGGAGAACGCCTCGGATTCCTGCCGGGTGATCTGCAAAGCAAGATAGATCCGTATCTGCGTCCGCTCTACGACGCCTTGTTCGAAATGCTCGGCGCGGAGAATACGCAAAGACTGATGGAACGCGGAACCATTGAGATCGCGCCACTCGCTTATATGAGAGGAAGAACGCTTGATAATTCGTTCATCATTCTCGATGAGGCACAGAATACGACTTGTGAACAGATGAAAATGTTTCTGACAAGACTCGCTAACGGTTCCTGTGCGGTCGTGATGGGAGATCTCACGCAGACGGATCTGCCGACAGGGCAGAGAAGCGGTCTTTCGGTCGCGGTGCATATTCTCGAAGGAATTGACGATATCGCGGTTCACAGATTTGAGAATTCGGACGTAGTCAGAAACACACTTGTCAGAAAAATGATTCTAGCATACGACAAATATGAGAAAGAACGGGCAAACAAGAGAGCGGGCGAAAATCCTGCCTCTTTCCGAGAAAACTATGAAAAAACAAAGATTGATCATTGATTTTACCGCAGTGGACAGGTATCCGGAGATCACTTACGACTTCAAAATGATCATTCGCTCCGCGATACTTGAAACTCTGAAATATGAAGAGTTCCCGTATCCCGCCAGAGTGAGCGTAACCTTCTGCGATAACGCGTATATCCATAAACTCAATAAAAAATACAGAAACGTCGACCGTCCGACGGACGTGCTTTCCTTCCCGATGTACGACGGCGGAGATTTCGATCCCGTCGAATGTAAAGAATGTGCCGAACTCGGCGACATCGTGCTTTCTCTCGAAAGAGCAAAGGTGCAGGCAGCGGAGATCGGACACAGTTTTGAGAGAGAGGCCGCTTTCTTAGCGATCCATTCGACACTTCATCTGTTGGGCTATGACCACGAGAGATCTCCCGAAGATGAGGAAGCACAGTGTTCAAGACAACGTGCCATCGTGGAACGCGTAGAGTTTCCGGAACCCAACAAATAAAAAGAGAGATTTGATATGACAAAAACTGCCTTTATTGCAATCGTCGGACGTCCAAACGTCGGAAAATCCACCCTTTTGAATTCCATCCTCGGTCAGAAAGTTGCCATTGTATCCAAGAAACCGCAGACAACGAGAAACCGTATCACCGGTATCCATACCGTCGGAGAGAATCAGTTTGTCTTTATGGACACGCCCGGTATCCACAAACCGCGCACCAAACTCGGAGATTATATGGTAAAGACTTCGGTCGATACCCTCGGCGGTGTAGATGCCGCTATCCTCGTTACCGAAGCGAGAGAAGCGGTCGGTGATATTGAAGGCGATCTGATCGCAAAGATCCGTGCGGCAGGTATCCCCGCGATCCTTGTGATCAACAAAATCGATGCCGTACATCCCGAAAACATCGCAAAGACCATTGCCGCTTATGCCGAGGCATACGATTTCCGTGCCGTCATTCCGATCTGTGCGAAGAACGGAAAGGGCGTGGACGAGGTTCTCGCCGAGTGCGAGCCGTTCCTGAATGAGAGCGAGTGGTTCTTCGATGAGGAAATGATCACCGATCAGCCCGAACGTCAGATGGTCGCGGAGATCATCCGCGAAAAACTCCTTCGCATCCTGGAAGAGGAAATCCCTCACGGTACCGCGGTTGCCATTGAAGAATGGAAAGAGAAGCGCGGCACCGTCAGCATTCGTGCCGAGATCTATTGCGAGAAGAGTTCCCACAAAGGCATCATCATCGGCAAAAACGGTGCGACGATCAAAACCATCGGCACGTATGCCCGTGAAGATATCGAAAAAATGCTCGGAACGAAGGTCTATCTCGACCTCTATGTCCGCGTAAAGGAAAATTGGCGCGACAGCGATTTCAGCCTTGCCAATTTCGGCTACCGCGAAGAAAAATAATTTCTTTGAATTTTACATGAACGGAGAATAACGTGGAAACTGTTTCGGTAAAAGGTCTTGTCGTCCGCACGGTGAATCTCTCTGAAGCGGATCGGCTTTGCGAGATTTATACGGATACCCTCGGACTGATCACGGCGAGCGCAAAGGGTGCGCGGTATCTGAAATCCGGAAAACTGTCCGGAACGATACAGTTCTGCTATTCCTCCTTCCTTCTCACCAAAAAAGGCGACCGTTACGCGGTCAAAGAAGTCACACCGATCGAGTCGTTTTTCAATCTGCGGAGCAGCCTTGAAGGAATGGCGCTTGCATCCTATTTCTGCGAGATCCTTTCCACGGTCGGAACCGCGGATCCCGAACCGGAACTCTTACGTCTGACGCTGAACTCCCTCTATGCCATCGCGGGGACGAAGTATCCGCTCCCCATCATCAAAGGCGCGTTCGAGATCCGTGCGATGGCGATGATCGGTTTCATGCCGGAAGTCCTCGATTGCCGCGTTTGCGGAGAAAAGACCGGAGATTTCTTCTTCGACATTATGGACGGAACGCTCATCTGCGACGAGTGCAGAAACTCTCTTGAAGCAGAGGACGAATTCGACGACGGACATCAGGCGTATATCGTCGCTATGCTCTCCGAAGGTGCGAAGATCGCACTCGGTTATTGCATTTTTTCTCCTTTGGAGAAACTATTTTCTTTCCGCATCACGGAGGACGATACGGATCTGTTCTGCAGAGCGGCGGAACGGTATCTCGTCAACCATTTGGAAAGAACTTTCAAGACGCTTGAATTTTACCATGAGGTATCCCATACATGATTCTTACCCCTAAAATGGCAGACACACTGGAATTCGGAAAAATCACCGAACGGTTAGCGGATTGCGCCGCGACTGCCGGAGCAAAAGCAAGAGCGAAAACGCTTCAGCCCTCGGATGATTACGAGGAAGTCGTCCGTCGGCAAACCCGTACCGATGACGCGAAACGTCTGATCAACCGAAAAGGTTATCCCTCGTTCTCCGCAGAAGAAACCGTGGTCGGCGCGGCGGAACGCGCCTACAAAGGCGCCATGCTTTCCCCGCGTGAACTTCTCGACGTGGCGGCGTTATTCCACAGTGCGAGAATGCTTGCCGATTACATCAATACGGACAAGGCGTTTGAAACGTCGCTCGACGTGATCTTTTCCCGTTTGATCCAGAACCGTGACCTTGAAGAGCATATCACCCGCGCCATTCTTTCGGAAGATATGATCGCGGATGAAGCGAGTCCGGAACTTGCTGACATCCGCCGCAAGATCAAGAATGCCAACAATAAGATCAAGGATTCCTTACAATCCTACATCGGCGGCAACCGTCTTAAATTTTTACAGGAAAATATCGTTACCATGCGTAACGGACGTTACGTTGTCCCCGTAAAAGCAGAGTACAGAAACGAGGTCAAAGGTCTTGTACACGACACCTCGTCCACCGGTGCCACTCTGTTCGTGGAACCCATGAGCGTCGTCGACGCGAACAACGAATTGCGCGCACTTGCCGCGGCAGAGCAGCACGAGATCGAGCGCATCCTCTTTGAACTCTCCGCGAAGGTCGGCGAAGCATCGGGTACGGTTTCGCTCAATTACCATAATATCACGGATCTTGCCTTTGCGTTTGCCTGCGCCTCTCTCGCCATCGCGATGAAGGCAGAGCGTCCGGCGATCAAAGACGCGAGAGTGATCGAACTTCACAGAGCGCGTCATCCTCTCTTGGATCAGAAAAAGGTCGTTCCGATCGACGTTGCGGTCGGCGAGGATTTCGATACGCTTATCATTACCGGTCCCAATACCGGCGGTAAAACCG
The DNA here is from genome assembly GCA_024404975.1 of Clostridia bacterium. Lineage (GTDB taxonomy): Bacteria > Bacillota > Clostridia > Oscillospirales > CAG-272 > UBA1740. Next base: position 9,791 of record JAKSPH010000033.1, read on the forward strand.
TAACCTTGAAAACCATAGGTCTTCTGACCGTGATGGCGCAGGCGGGACTTCAGATCCCCGCGTTCGATACTTCCGTGGTCGGCGTATTCGATGCCGTTTTCGTTGACATCGGCGATGAGCAGAGCATCGAAGAATCGCTTTCCACGTTCTCTTCTCACATGGTGAATATCGTGGACATCCTCGGCAAAGTCACCGACCGTTCTATGGTACTGTTCGACGAACTCGGAGCAGGAACCGATCCGACGGAAGGCGCTGCACTTGCAATTGCCGTTTTGGAGGACGTACAGAGTGCCGGTGCGATGAGCGCGGCGACGACGCACTATGCGGAACTCAAAGTTTTCGCATTGGAGCATGAAAGAGTGCAAAACGCCTCTTGCGAATTCGACATCAATACTCTGCGTCCGACGTACAAACTCGTTGTCGGTACTCCCGGTAAGTCCAACGCGTTTGCAATCTCCGAAAAACTCGGTCTGCCGTCCCGCATCATCGAACGGGCGGGAAAACTGATTGAAAATGACGAGCGTCATTTCGAGGACGTTATCGAAAAACTCGATACCGACCGTATGGAGATGGAGAAAGCGCGGGATAATGCCGAAGAAATGCGCCGCGAATACGAAAAGTTCAAGACGGAATCCGAAGAAAAATTAAAACAGAAGATTAAAAAAGAAGAGGACGAGATCCAGAAGACCGTTCTCAAAGCCCGTCAGATTATTGACAGCGCGAGAGCATCCAGCGAATTCATCTTCCGTCAGTTGGAAGAGATCAAAAAAGCAGAGGATCGCGAGAGCCGAAACCGCTTGATGGCATCGGCGCGCGAGGAGATCCGTCAGCATTTGCACGATACGGAAGTCCTCTTTGACGGCGTATCCGTAAGAGAAGTCAACCTCGACGAGGATTACAAACTTCCGCGCCCCCTGAAAGTCGGCGACAGCGTGTACGTTACCACCGTAAATCAAGAGGGAACCGTTACCGCTTTGGCGGATAAAAAGGGAATGATCTCTGTCACCTGCGGTATTCTGAAAACCAAAGTAGCGGAAGATAAGATCCGTTTGCTCGACGGCAAGACTAAATTCAAACCCAAACCCGCGGAGCCGAAAGTCGGGGAAGGAAAGGTCAAAAAGACCATCGTCTCCTCCTTCCGGCCTGAAGTTGACGTTCGAGGCATGATCGGCGACGATGCTTGGTTTGTCATTGATACATACATCGACGATGCCGTATTGGCGGGCGTTCCCCCCGCTCGTATCCTTCACGGAACAGGGACGGGGGCTTTGAAAGCCGCCCTGTGGAAATATTTCAAGACCGATCGCAGGATCGCTTCTTACCGCCACGGAGAATACGGTGAGGGCGACGCCGGAGTAACGGTAATAGAATTAAAAAAGTGAGGAAAATGAGATGAATTTTGAATACTTGACACGATTCCTTGACAATACGCTTCCGATGGTCGGAGTACCCGGCTCGGATACCGTAATATACGTAGACCATAAGGAAGTATACCGCCATCAGAGCGGCTTCGACAATCTGAAATTCCGTACACCCGTACGCGATAACGCCCTTTATCTGATGTATTCCTGCTCGAAGGTTTCCACGTGCGTGGCAGCGACGCAACTGATTGAAAAAGGCGAGATCCAGGTCAACGAGCCTCTGTATGCGTATTTCCCGGAATACAGACACATGGCGGTCAAAGTTCCTCGTCCCGACGGAACTTTCGACCTTGTTGAGGCGAAGAATCCCATTACGATCCGTCACCTGCTTTCCATGACCGCCGGTTTCAACTACGATTTGGATTCGCCGGCGATCCAAGACGTGAAGGTAAAAACGTCGGGAAAATGCCCGACGCGTGAAGTTGTCCGTGCTTTGGCGGATCAGCCGTTGGAATTTGAACCCGGTACGCATTTCCGATACAGCCTTTGCCTTGACGTTGTCGGAGGCGTGGTGGAAGAGGCTTCCGGCATGAGATTCGGCGAGTATCTGAAGCAGAATGTCTTTGAACCCCTCGGAATGAACGAAACAGGCTTCTTCAAAGGCACCGAAGAACAAAAGAGCCGTCTGGCAACTCTTTATTCCGTGAACAAGGCGGCAGATACGATTTCGGAAGATAATCCGGATAATCTTCCTTACCGTTTCGGCACGGATTACGAGAGCGGCGGCGCGGGACTGATTTCTTCGGTTCACGATCAGATTCTCCTTGCGGATGCACTCTCCGATTTCGGAAGAGGGAAGAACGGCTATCAGGTACTTACGAAAGCCGGTGTGGAACTGATGCGTTCCAACCAGCTTGACGAAACCTGTATCCACGATTTCTGGAAAATGGGAAATCAGATGGTCGGTTACGGCTACGGATTCGGCGTGAGAACGCAACTCTATCCGGCTCGCTCCGGCAGCCTTTCTCCTATTGGAGAATTCGGTTGGGATGGCGCAAGACTGTCGTATCTGGCGGCTATTCCGGAGAGAAAGATCGCCGTCTTCCATGCGGAACACGTCGGCGCTTTCCACAGTTTTGTTGAACCGAGATTGATCAATCTGGTCATCTCCTCGCTTGAAAGAGATTAATATGAGATTCGTAAACATCAGA
>JAKSPH010000034.1 GCA_024404975.1 Clostridia bacterium
CTCGACAAACCGTCTGTGACCTTCCGCATACAGCGTATCGAAGGCGAGAGAGGATTTGCCGCTGCCGGACAGTCCCGTCAGTATGACGAGTTTATCTCTCGGTATGGTGAGGTCAACGTTTTTGAGGTTGTTGACTCTTGCACCTTTGATCACGATATTTCTCTGCATAGTTTTTCCTGCTTATTTCGTGGTTTTCAAATCGCGGATGCGGTCGCGGAGGAAAGCGGCTTTCTCGAATTCGAGAGTGCGGGACGCTTCCTTCATTTCCGCGGTCAGCGTCGCAATGAGTTTCTCGCGCTCGGAAGCGGACATCTTCTCTTTCTTCTTGCCGTCTTTGCCGGGTTTCTTTCCGATCTCGATGACGTCGGCGACTTTCTTTTCGATGCTCTTGGGAGTGATGCCGTGAGCGGTGTTATACGCCTGTTGGATCTCGCGACGGCGGTTGGTTTCGTCTATCGCTCCGCGCATGGATTCCGTTACGGTGTCCGCGTACATGATGACGTGACCGTGGACGTTTCTCGCAGCACGTCCGATCGTCTGAATGAGTGAGGTTTCGCTGCGGAGGAAACCTTCCTTATCCGCGTCGAGAATGGCGACGAGAGATACTTCGGGGATATCCAGACCTTCACGCAAAAGGTTGATTCCGACGAGGACGTCGAATTCTCCGAGGCGCAGATCGCGGATGATCTGCATACGTTCGATCGTTTCCACCTGATGGTGGATATATTTGACTTTGATCCCGTGGGTGGCGAGGTACTCGGTGAGTTTCTCCGCCATATCGGTCGTAAGCGTGGTAACAAGCACTTTCTCGCCCCGCTCGGTGGTTTTGCGGATCTCGCCGATGAGATCGTCGATCTGCCCTTCGATCGGACGGACGGAAATTTCGGGATCGATCAGTCCCGTGGGGCGGATTAGTTGCTCAACGAAGTTGGTGCTTTCGGCTTTCTCATAAGGTCCCGGCGTCGCGCTGACAAACACGACCTGTCCGATCTTCTCCTCGAATTCGTCGAAGAACAGAGGGCGGTTGTCAAAAGCGGAAGGCAGACGGAAACCGTAATCCACGAGGTTCTTCTTTCTCGCGTAGTCGCCGCCCGACATTCCGCGCACCTGCGGGATGGTAACGTGGGACTCGTCGATGAACAGAAGAAAATCTTTCGGGATATAGTCGAGGAGGGTGAATGGCGTGGAACCCGGTTCTCTGCCGGAGAGAACGCGGGAATAGTTCTCGACACCGGAGCAGAAACCGATTTCACGGAGCATTTCAAGGTCATAGCGGGTACGCTCTTCAATTCGCTGTGCCTCGATCGGCTTATTGACGCTCTTGAAATACTCAACGCGCTCGATCATCTCCGCCTCGATCTCGGCAAGAGCGGCTTCCCTCTTCTCCGGCGAAACGGCGTAGTGCGTTGCGGGGAAGATGGCGACGTAGGAGAGGATCTCAAGAACTTCGCCGGTCAGTGTGTTAATCCTCGAAATGCGGTCGATCTCATCGCCGAAGAATTCGACGCGGATCGCCTTTTCCGTACTCGACGCGGGGAAAATCTCCACGACGTCGCCGCGGATGCGGAATTTATCACGGATGAAGTTCATATCGTTCCGCTCGTATTGGATGGAAATGAGGCGGCGGACCAATTCGTCGCGGGACATCTCCATGCCCTGCCGGATGCCGATGACAAGTCCGTTGTATTCCTCGGGATCGCCGAGGGAGTAGATGCAAGACACGGATGCGACGATGATCACGTCCCGCCGTTCAGAAAGTGCCGAGGTGGCACTGTGGCGGAGCATATCGATCTCCTCGTTGATCATCGCGTCTTTTTCGATATACATATCCCTGCCGGGGATGTATGCTTCGGGCTGGTAATAGTCGTAGTAGGAAACGAAATACTCTACGGCGTTTTCGGGAAAGAGTTCGCGGAACTCGGTGCAAAGCTGCGCCGCGAGGGTTTTGTTATGGGCGAGGACGAGCGCCGGACGGTCAAAATGTGCAATGACGTTCGCCATCGTGAAGGTCTTTCCGGAACCGGTTACGCCGACCAGAGTCTGCGCGCGTTCGCCGTTCTCGATCCCTTCGCAAAGTCCTGCGATCGCTGCCGGCTGATCCCCTGTCGGAGAGTACGCGCTATGAAGTTTGAAGATTCCCATATCCGCTTCCCCTTTCGACAAGTATAATCCAATATATTATATAACAGATTCTTAAAAAAGTAAAGACCTTTTTGCGTTTTCGCAAAAAAAGGACTGCCCGACGACGCGCAGTCCCAAGCGGGAAAACGGCTGACGGGCAGTCCGCAAGGTCAAATTCCGAACTCGGCGCCGGCTTTGTAGCGTTTGAGGATCCAGACAAGGAGGATGGACAAGCCGATTCCGAACAGGAACCATGAGATAGGATAGCAGATATACAGTCCCCAAACAGTGGGAACAGAGGGGAATACGAAGGTCATCCAAAGGATACGGAATCCGCAGATTCCGACGAGCGAGGCGATCATGCTCGTCTTGGTGTAGCCGTAACTCTGCAACACCGCCGCGGAGATGTTGTTGAATGAACCGAGCGCCGTCGCACCGATGACGCAATAGGCGCGGACGGAGGCGAACGCCAACGCTTCGGGTTTATCCGGCAGAAAGACGGTGAGAAGCGGATCTTTCAGCAAAAGTACCGCGCCCGAAATGACGAAAGCCATTCCGATTCCGAGGGCGTAATTCGCGCGGAGAACTTTGAATACGCGCTCACGCTTCCCCGCTCCGATGTTCTGACTCAAAAACGCGAGGGTGGCAACGCCGACCGAGAAGTAAAACGCGTTGACGAATCCTTCGATCTGCGACGATGCCGCGTTGCCGTCGATACCCGCGTTTCCGAATCCGTTGATAGCGGATTGGATCTGAAGGTTACTTACGACGTAAGCAAGACTCTGTATCACGGAAGGAAGTCCGTATTTCAGAATACGGATCAGTTCCGACTTGTGGATGCGGAGTTTGGAAGGAGAAAGGCGGCAAACGTCTTTGAGCGACGTCAGATGCGCCGTGATGAGTACCATGGAGAGAATTTGAGAAATGACCGTAGCAACGCCGACACCGACGATGTCCCAATGGAACAGAGCGACAAAAACGATATTCAGAACCACGTTGACCGCGCCGGAAACGGCGAGATAGATCAGCGGACGTTTCGTGTCGCCTTTGCAACGGAGGACGGGTGCCATAAAGGAGTAATACATAAGTTCGGGGACACCGCAGAAATAGATCCGCAGGTACAGAGCCGCGCCGGGGATATACTCTTCCGGGCATTTCGTAAAACGGAGCAGCGGAACCGCCACAGACTGACCGAGAGCAATAAGTCCGAATCCGAGAAGGACGGAGAAAAGAGCCGCCGTATGGATGGCTTTTTTCACGGATTCCTTTTCGTTTCCTCCGAGATAGCGCGCAATGATCAATTCGGCACCGGCGCTGAGATTGGTAACCGCCGAGACGAGCACACTGAGAAGAGCGGTAGTCGCGCCGACGGACGTAAACGCAGATTTTTCCGCAAAGTTCGCCAGAACGATGGTGTCCGCGGTGTTATAGAACACTTGGAGAAGGTTGGCGAGGATCAGCGGGATAATGTATGCAATGACGGAAGGCAGGATCCTTCCTTTTGTCATATCTATATCTTTCATTGGACCTCTCAAAAAGAACACCGGTTTGATTTCGGTGTTCTTTGATGAAGAATATCAAACTGTGGAGAAATGCGTTTGAGAAGTGCCGGATCAGCGGCTTCCTCTGCTTCCGCCCCCGCGGCTCGAAGATCCTCTCGAACCCGAAGATCCGCTGGAAACGCGCGTCCTGGTGACGTGGCTTCCGATGAAGCGGTCGGACTTCACGGTGAGGTCGAGATTGGCGTATTTGGAAAGAGGATAGATCGGCGCTTTGAGTTTACGACGGTAAGAAGACGCGATCACCGCGGTGGTGATACCCGAAACGAGCAGACCGACGATGATACCGATGATCGTCTTGGCGACGATGGTGCCGTCTTTTTCATACGCTTCGGCGGTCACTTCGCAGAACGCGGAAACGCCCGCGGTGAGATTTCCGCTCTTGATGTTGTCATACACACCGGGGTTATCGAGGATCTTTGCGACTTCGCCGGAATAGTCCCCGCCCGTGATCTTCTTATTTGCTTTTCCGTTGGTGAACAAGCGGTAGTTATACACGCCGGCAACTCTGGAAACGGCGAGGATGATCGCGGTGTCATCGACCTGAACGTTCAATTCACGGCAGAGATCATCGTAGTAAATGTCGTCCACGTGAACGGTACTGTAATAGAAATAGCAATCGGCGCCCGTCTTGGCAGAAAGCGTTTCGAGGTCATCCGCCATGGATGCTTTTTCGGAAACGGAGAGTGCCGACGTCTTATCAACAACGCGGACTTTCGCCGCACCCGTGAAGACGGAAAGACAGGAAACAAGAGCGAAAATGAGGAGAATTGCGCACAATACTTTACATTTTCTCATAAGAACAGACCTCCGATCAGGAATCCGAGAAGTCCGAACACGACGAACATACCAAGTGCGTGGAGCAAAAGCCGCTTCGCGCTGACGGGATATGCGCCGTAAAGTTTACCCGTATAACCGTTCATGGCATAGGTATAAACTCTTCCCTTTTTATCCGATTTTCTGCGGTAGGTGAGTATGTAAAGAGGCAAAAGCGTATACGACCACGTGGAACGGATCAGATTCATATCCGTTTTTCCGATATCGGTCGAACTGTACCCGTTCACGGTTCCGCGAAGAAGCGTTTGGGTATAATTCTGCATTCTCTTGCGCACTTCGTCGGAGAGCGCTTCTCTTTCGATATTTCTCTTCTTTGCGGTATAACCGAGAAGGTACGGCATATCGAAGTCGATGTGCGCATCGGAGGGATACGGAAGGATACCTTCCAGCATCTTCTTATCTTCCGTGGAAAGAGCCGAAGATACGATGTCCTCGAAATGAATATTACCGGAACGGTCGACCGCGAAATCCGAGGTTTCGGTATAGCGGTAGCCGCCGCTCTGCCAAGTGCGGACTTTGTGCGCTCTCGTGTGGTAATTTCCTCTTGCGTCCGCATCCGTTACCCAGAAGGGATAGTAGATGCCGGAGATCATATCGAGATTCTTTTCGTCAAGGAAATCGGAAGGCAGGAAGCGCTTTTTCTTCGCGAGGTCGAAGAAGCGCTGTTTGGCTCCGTCCTTATCGAATTTGAAGGGGATGATCTTGTGGGGACGCATCATGCCGGAAACTTTTCCGGTCGGAACGATCGGGTTGTGACAATAATAACAGTAAGAAGCCGCCGTGTGTTCGTCGGCAACGACCTCGGCGCCGCAGGACGGGCATTGATACTCGTTCATCTGCTCCGAAAATTCGGCGTCGGCTTTGGCTTTTTCCTCTGCTCTCTGGGCGCTGTCCGTCTGGTCGAGTTCCGCTTTGGTGAACTCGGACAGACAGAATTCACATGTAATTTTTTGTTTTTCCGCGTTGAACTCCAAACCGGCGTCGCAGTTTGGACAACGGTACGATACGCTCTCCATTAAGGACGCTTCGTTCCGCACTCAGCGCAGAATTTAGAGCCGGGAGCGTTTTCTTTACCGCACTCCGGGCAGAACCAGGAGGATGCGGCTGCGGGTTTGGGCTTTCCGCATTCGCAGCAGAACTTACCGGTATTCTGCGCACCGCATTCGCAAGTCCATGCGGCTACGGGAGCGGGCTTTTGTTTGCCGCAGTTCTGACAGAACTTGCCGGTGTTCTCGGTACCGCAGGAGCATTTCCAGGAATCGGCTTTTGCCTGTGCTGCCTGCGCCTGAGCCTGTGCCTGTGCTTCCATCTGACGGCGGTTGGTCTCGGAAGCGGAAGCCATGAAGTTACCTCCCGCATTCATACCCATACCCATACCGATGAAGGCGTTTGCCGCACCGGCGGAATTGGAACCTGCGGCTTCCATTCCGCGCGCCATAGCGCCCTGAACGTAGCCTTCTCTGACGGTCGCGTCGCCGAGCATAGCGCCCTGGTTACGCATATTGATGAGTTTCTTGGAATCTTCGTCGTAGGAAACGGATGCGATACCGCAGGAAAGAACTTCAAATCCGCGGAGCGTCTTCCAGTTCTCGTCGAGGGCTTCGGAGAGATACTTGGAAAGTTCGGTGGACTTGGAAGGAACGTAAGAGATGCGGATGCCGTCGGCACTCATCTTGTTGAGGGACATCTGCAAACCTTCGAGGAACTCGGAGAGATACTGCTCGTTGATCTGATTGATGTCTACGCGGTCGGTGTTCTTCGGGATAACTTCGGTGTAGAACTTGATAGGATCGGTGATCTTGATGGAATAGGATCCGTGTGCGCGGAGGAAGAGTTCCGCGTTGTAGAAGTTATCGAAATACTGTACGGGTGTGCGGGTACCGAACTTGATACCCTTGATCTCCTGCAAGTTGATGAAGTACGCCTTCTGCGAGTAGGAAGGAACACCGCCGAATTTGATACGGGTAAACGCATCTTTGATCGCGGCACCGAACTGACCCGCAAAGAGAGAAGGTGCGGCGGTATTGTCCACCTTGTAGTAACCTTCTTCCGCGGTGAAGTCGATGATCTTTCCGCCTTCGACGAGGATCATGAACTGACCGGGATAAACGTGGATGACGGAGCCGTTGGAAATGGTATCCTCGGTTCCCTTCTTGTTGTTATTGCGCTTGTCGTTGGATCTGACCTTCACGCCTCTGGTGAAAACGGTCGTATCACTCATATTGTCGGCTTCAAGTACTTCGAGCCACTGGTCTGCGAGTGCGCCTCCCATGGCATTGAATGTTGCCTTGATAATTCCCATAGATCTATTCCTCCTGCCTTTCGGCAAATATAATTTTTATCATTCTACCATAGGTAGAAGAATTTGTCAAGTTCCGGTCGAAAAAACTTATACGGTCAATTTTGTTTCGTGTTTCTCAGCGGTATTTCTCACGATTTTCCGATAATAAATGACAGTGAGAGTGAACAAAGCCGCGTCCGTCAGGATCCACGTGATCGGGTGGATGAGATAGAGCGTTTCGGGGGTGGGATTCCATGCGAAAGCGGTGTAAATCCAAGTGATACGCGCGGCGCAGACGGTGATCAGATTGACGACCGTCGGGGCGAGAGAATGACCGAAGCCGCGCAAGGCAGACGGCAGTACCGCCATGAATCCGGCGAGGAAATACAGAGGGAACGTGACCCCTGTTCGTTTAAGAGCAAATTCCATCGAAGCAGCATCGCTGACAAACAGAGAAAGTACGGTTCGTCCCGCGAAGAAACACCCCATACCGACAACGAGCGCGGTTCCGACACTGTACAGAACGGTGACGGAAAACGCCTTTCGGATCCTCGAAAACTGCCCTGCTCCGAGGTTTGCGGAGATAAAGGTGACCGTGGCGTAACTGAAACTCGATGCCATGATCCAAATAAAGTTCTCGATCGTGTCGGCGGCGGTATTTCCCGCGACGGCAAATTCACCGAAGGAGTTGACACCCGCCTGCATAAAGGAGTTGGCGATGGAGAACATGGCTTCTTGCAAACCGGCGAGGATGCCGACGTAGAAAATACGTATAAAAGTTCCCATCGAGAAGCGTGCGCCGCGCAGGGAGAAGGAGAAAAGTCCTTTGTTCCTACAGAGGCGGACAAGGATGAGAACGGCGCTGACTGCCTGTGAGATCACGGTTGCGAACGCGACACCGAAGATGCCCATGCCGAAGGCTGCGACAAAGAGAACGTTCAGAGCGACGTTCAAGGCACCGGCGACGGAAAGATAAATAAAGGGGCGTTTGGTATCTCCGGACGTGCGCAGGACGGCGGCACAGAAGTTATAAATGACGGTGAACGGTGCGCCGAAGAACACGGTTTTCATATAGAGGACCGCGCCGTCGAGAACCCCGTCTTCCACGGGGGTTTTCATCAGAACGAGCAACGGTCTTGCAAAAAGAAGTCCGGAGAGCGTGGCAATGAGTCCGACGAAAACGCCGGAGATCACGGCGGTATCGACCGTTTTTTTCACGCCGCCATCGTCCCCCGATCCGAAGGAGAAAGCGCAAACTACGTCAATTCCGACGGACAAACCGACGAAAAGATGCATAAAAGTGCTGTACAGATGCGCCGTCGCGCCGACGGAGGCGAGGGCGGCATCTCCGAGAAACTGACCGATGACGATCATATCCGCGGAATTGTAGAGCGCCTGCAAAAGTCCCGATGCCATCAAGGGCAACGAGAAAAGAAGTACGTCGCGGAAGAGATTTCCGCGAAGCATATCAAATGATTTTTTCTTCGTCATTTTTAATAAGAAAACCGCAAATCGGTGAAATGCGGTTTTGTTTTTTCGGTTATCAGTTGTCCCAGTTGTGGTAAACTGCGGTAACGTCGTCATCCTCATTGAATTTATCGAGCATCTTTTCCATATTCTCGATATCTTCGTCGCTGTTGAGCGTTACGTAGGTCGTGGGAACTTTCGCCAGGTCGGCGGTATCGATCTTGTAGCCGAGAGCGATGATGGCATCGCGGACGGCGTCGATGTCTGCGGGTGCGGTGTAGATGGTGTACTCGCCTTCATCGGACTTGATGTCCTCGGCACCGCTTTCGAGTGCGTCCTCCATCAGTTTATCCTCGTCGATCTCCTCATCCTCGTCGATGATGGTGATGACGCCTTTTTCTTCAAACATGAAGCCGACACAGCCGTTCTGTCCCATGTTTCCGCCGTATTTGTTGAACCACGCGCGGACGTTGCCGGCGGTTCTGTTACGGTTATCGGTGGAAGTTTCGACGATGATGGCAACGCCGGAAGGACCGTAACCTTCGTAGCTGATCTCTTCGTAAACGATGTCGTTGTTCTCAGAGAACTTTTTGATGGTACGCTGAATGTTCTCGTTGGGAACGTTGTTCGCCTTCGCCTTTGCAATCAGATCGCGAAGTTTGCTGTTGACCGAGGGATCGGCGCCGCCTGCCTTGATGGCAACGGACATCTCTTTACCGATCTTGGTAAAGATCTTGGCTTTTGCCGCATCCGATTTCTCTTTTTTGTGTTTGATGTTGTTCCATTTGGAATGTCCGGACATAAATCCTCCTGCCGTAAAAACGGTTATTTTTTATTTTTAAATCTTTTCGGGGGTCTGCATACAAATGAGAGTAAGTGCCGTTTTCAGTACTCGCGAGGTCGCCGCGGTAAGTGCGATACGGCTGGACTTGAGCTTCTCATCTTCGCAGGTCAGAATTTTGCAATCGTGATAGAATCCGTTATAAGCGGCGCAGAGGTCGAGAATATAACGGGTGACAAGGGACGGTTCATACTGTTCGATGGCATCTTCGATGCGCTCGGGGAAACGGGAAAGAACTTTCGCAAGTTCAAATTCGGGCTGTGCGAGAGGCGCGTCGGTCATTTCATACGAGGCGCCCGCTTTTTCAAGAACGGAGCAGGTTCTCGCATAGGTATACTGCGCGTAAGGACCGGTGTTGCCGTCGAAGGAAAGCGCGTCTTCCATCATGAAGTTGATATCGCGCATACGGTTATTGGAAAGATAGTAGAAGATGATCGCACCGACACCGACTTTCTCCGCGATGGACTGACATTCCGCGGGATCGGGGTGCTTCTCTTTCGTGATGTCGTAAACACGGCTGATCGCCTCGGCGAACAGATCCTTCAGAAGAATGACGTTACCGGTTCTCGTGGCGAGTTTTGCGCCGTTGATGGAAACCGTGCCGTAGGGGACGTGGACGAGTTTATCGAACCAATCGTAACCCATAAGTTCCACAACTTTGAACCACTGTGCAAAGTGGAGGGACTGTGCGGCAGAGGTAACGTAGATCGCCTTATCGAATTTGTACGTCTGCTGACGGTAGACCGCGGCGGCGATGTCGCGGGTGGGATAGAGGGTGGTGCCGTCGCGCTTCAGAATGAGGCAGACGGGCATATTGTATTTGTCGAGATTGACGATAGACGCGCCGTCGTCGATCTCAAGGATTCCCATGTCGCGGAGTTTCTGCACCTGTGCGGGCATCTTGTCCGTGTAGAAGGACTCGCCTTTGTACGAATCAAAGGAAATACCGAGAAGTTTGTACGTTTTCTGGTATTCTTCCAAACTTACGCTGACAAACCATTTCCAAAGTTCGATGTTTTCGGGATCGTTATGCTCAAGTTTGGCAAATTCCGCACGCGCGGCATCGCCGAGCGCGGATTTCTTGTTGTGCGCCTTCTCCTCTTCGGGAAGTCCTGCGACGGAAGCGTCTTCTTCCGCTTTGATCTCGTTATTGATACGGACGTAAAGCGCAACGAGTTCGTCAACGCCGCCCTTTTCGACTTTCTCTTTATCGCCCCAGAGTTTATAGGCGACGATGAGTTTACCGAACTGGGTTCCCCAGTCGCCGAGATAGTTGATGCCGACGCATTTGTATCCGGCGAATTCGTGGAGGAGTTTCAGAGAATGACCGATCACGGTCGTTCCGAGATGTCCGATGTGGAAGGGCTTTGCAACGTTGGGAGAGGAATAGTCGAGAACGACAGTCTTCCCTTCTCCGTTCATCGGAGAGCCGTATTTATCGCCTTTCTCAAGAACGTCGCCGACCACGCGATGGGCAAACGCCGTGCCGTCGATACGGAAATTGAGATAACCTCCGGCAACGTCAACGGAAGAAAACTCATCAATACGGATGCCGTCTGCAAGGATCTTCGCGATATCCATCGGAGAACGGTGGAGAGTTTTCGAAAGACGGAAGCAAGGCAGCGCAAGGTCGCCCATCTTCGCATCCGGGGGATATTCAAGCATACCGAACACTTCGTCTTCGGTCAAAGTACAACCGGGAAAGTTCCCGGCAATCAAATCGGCAATGATTTTTGCCGTCTTTTTCTTCAAAATCAACATGACAATAACCTCAAATCAATCTCCGAACGGCTTAAGAACGGAGTTCTGCACGGATAAACGTTTTTCCCTCTTCCAACGCGGCTCTGACCATCGCGGTGCCGCTCATCAGCGTAAACGTACCGTCTTTTTCGGAAACAACGACGTTTCCGTTCTCCTCTCCTGCCGAGAGATCCAATCGCTTGGGACTTAACATAACGGAAGTAAAGGTATTATCTTTCTGCCATGCGGCAAAGCCGTCTGCGATCACTGCCGCGATCTCGTCCGGTGTCGCATACGTCGTGTCAACGATGAGAGAATAGTTTGAAAGATCCTTGATGTTGACACCGTACTGCTCGAAATAGCGTTTCTTCTCGCTCTCACGGCGGGCTTTGGTCTGTGCAACGGTTTCTTCCAGCGTTGCGGCGTGTTCGCCGACTCTGTTGGCATTCATAATGCGGAGCGCGGAAGTCACCGTGTCCGTGGAGAGATACACTTTGAAAGTTCCCTTTGTGAAATGCCATGCCATACGGGAGTCGATGATCAAAAGCCGGTCATCATCCGAAAGGCGAACCAATCCGTCGTCGATCTCATGGTCGATTTCGGGATGCGTTTCCATATATACGTTCAGTTCACCGACGGTCATTCCGTGTTTTTCCGCGATCTCGCGCACGATCGCGCCCGTGGAATAATACTGTGCGCCGAGTTTTTCAATCAAAATCGCGGAAACGGTTGATTTTCCGCTGCCGAGGTCACCGGCGAGAGATATTTTATCGCTCATAAAGCCTTCCTGAATCCATAGTAATGGATTATATAATTATAATACAAATATTGTCGGTTGTCAAGACGGTTTCCCTCACAAAGAGTGAAAAATCAGTTGAAAAACAAAGAAAAATGTGGTATAATCGTAACAAACCGAGGTCGGTATGAAAAAAGAGATCCGAGATTATTTCGAAAAACAGAATATTTCGTCCTTTGCCGTGTTGTGCTACGCGGACGTAAAGGAAATATCCGCGGAAATTATGGCGAGAGAAGATTTCACGCCGAAAAGCGTGATCATGTTCGTCATCCCCTACTACACGGGCGACGGCGAAAATCTCTCCCGCTACGCGGTTTCTTACGATTATCACAGAATCATCCGGCAGATCGGCGACGGCTTGATCGAAGTTCTCCGCCGGATCTATCCCGAAAACCGTTTCAAGACTTACGGCGACCACTCTCCGATCGACGAGAGGCACGCAGGCTTGATCGGCGGGCTGGGGATCCTCGGCGACAACGGACTTTTGATCCACGAGAAATACGGCAG
>JAKSPH010000035.1 GCA_024404975.1 Clostridia bacterium
TACGCAAATTTTCCGACAGGGCAGGGTTACCGTCCGATTTCTCGATTTACGACGCCTCGGACCAGAAGCATCTGATGAGCGACGTGATGAAAGAACTGGATATCGACGAAAAGATCCTGCCTCTGCGCAGTGTGATAAATGAGATCTCCGCCGCCAAGGACAAGTTGATATCCCCCGAAGAATACCCGACCGGCGCCGATCTGCGGCAGAGACATATCGCGCAGATCTACGCGGCGTACCAAGAGCACCTGGCGCGTTCGGGCGCGGTGGATTTTGACGATATCATTATGAAGACCGTGCGTCTGCTCGAAGAAAACCCGGACGTTCTGGAATATTATCAACGCAAATTCGAGTACGTCTGTATCGACGAATACCAGGACACCAACCCGGCGCAGTTCCGTCTTTCGTACCTGCTTTCCGCCGGACGGCGCAATCTGATGGTGGTCGGGGACGACGACCAGTCGATCTATAAATTCCGCGGCGCGACGATCGAAAACATCCTGCATTTCGACACGACCTATCCCGACGCGCGCGTGATCAAACTGGAACAGAACTACCGTTCGACCGGGACTATCCTCTCCGCCGCGAACGCCGTGATCGCCCACAACCGCGACCGCCACGAGAACAAACTGTGGAGCGCCAAGGACGCGGGCGAGAAGATCACCGTTTACCGTGCGGCGACGGCGGACGACGAATGCCGGTATATCGTCGATACCATTCTTGAACGCAAGATCCGGGAAAACCGCTCGTACGGGGATTTTGCCGTTCTTTACCGTGTCAACGCGATCGCCAGACAGCTGGAGGGCGCGCTTTCCAAAAGCGGCATCCCCCACCGCCTGTTCGGCGGGACGCGTTTCTACGACCGCAAAGAGATCAAGGATATTTTGGCGTACCTCACCGTGATCCACAACCCGAACGACGAATTGCGTCTGGCGCGTATCATCAACGAGCCGAAACGTAAGATCGGTGCCGCCACCGTGGAGGCGATCGAAGAGATCGCAAAAGCGGAAAATGTGTCGATGTTCCGCATTATGGAACGTGCGGACGAATACGTCGCTCTTGCCAAAAATGTCGAGAAATTGCAAAGTTTTGTTAGCATAATCCGAGATATTCGCGAAAAAGACCTCGTCCCCTCCGCTTTGATTCCGGAGATTCTTGACAGAACCGGTTACCGTGCCATGCTCGAAAGCGAGGGCCATGACGGCGAACTCCGCATACAGGCAGTGGAAGAACTCGGTTCTGCCGCCGTCGAATATGAAACGAGATGCAACGATGCGGAACAGACGCCCACCCTCGCCGGATTCCTTGAGGAGATCGCACTCGTCGCCGACGTGGATAAGTATGACGAAAGCGCCGATTCCGTCGTGATGATGACAATTCATTCCGCTAAGGGGCTTGAATTCCCGACGGTATTTCTCGCCGGAATGGAGGACGGTATTTTCCCCTCGGAACGCAATATCGGCGATCCCGACGAAATGAGCGAGGAACGCAGACTTTGCTACGTCGCCATCACGAGAGCGAAGCAGCGGCTTTATATCACCTGTGCCAAGCAGCGCGTGATGTACAGTCGATCCGTTTACAATCCTCTCTCCACCTTCGTCCGCTGCGAGATCCCGCAGGAACTCCTCGAATATGAAAAGCCCAAAGCGGAGCCGAAGAAATCTTATACCCCCTACGTTTCTCCCGTCAAACCGAAAGCGACGTATTCGTCGGAATTCACTCGCTCCCCCTCGGTCGGCAATACCTATTTCTCACAAAAAACCGCGTCAAAACCCGCGGAACCCGCCCGTCATACGCCGGGAACCTACGGCATCGAAAAATTCACGGTCGGCACCCGCGTCAAACATGCCGTGTTCGGGGAAGGAACCGTTGTATCGACGAAGGATATGGGCGGTGACGTGCTTTACACCGTGCAGTTCGACAACGGCGAGAACAAAAAACTCATGGCGACCTACGCGCGTCTTGAAAAACTCTCCTGATAAATCTTCATCTATAATTTTGCTTATACAACATTCACAAAGAAACCATCCTTGTTTTGTGAATGTTGTTTTTCTTTTTATGCGTTTTTCAAAAAAGCCGCCGTCTGTCCCTTGTAATGTATGTGCGCGCTATGATATAATGAAGCCACATATACGGGACATCCCGTAATTATAAAGGAGTTCATCCCATGAAAAAGTACCTCGTTCTTCTGCTTGTCCTGACACTTGCGGTGGCAACGGCACTTTTGTCGTCCTGCCTTGAAACGCCCGAAAGTTTCACCGTAACGCTTGAAGACGGCGAGCATTTCACCGTAGACGGCGAACATACCGTGACGGTCGAAAAAGGAAAAAACGCAGAATTCAAACTCGTCCTTGCGGAAGGTTATGCCTTCGAGTCGTCCAACTACGGAACGTTTGACGAAGCGACCGGCGTTCTTACCGTTGAGAACGTAAAGAAAGATATCAAACTCAAGGTTTACACCGCGACCGGCATTACCGTTACGATCGAAACCGGCACCGGCGTTTCCGCTGATAAAACCTCCATCAATCTGCTTCAGGGATCGGATGCCGTGTTCCACCTCACCTTTGAGGAGAAATACGCGTTCAAATCCTCCGACCGCGGCGATTACGATCAGACTGCCGGAACGCTCACGATCCACAACGTTCAGGCAGACGTTACCGTTCACGTTGAGGCGGAAAAGATGACTTACGATCCCAACGAGCAGGTTTTCTACCGCTTTGAGGGGTCAACCGGAGATACTTCTTCTGTTGCTTCCAATACTAAACAGAACTACGGTACGAGAATTACCGTTACCGCCGGAGATATGACGCGTGAGTTTGTCGGTTGGTATATCAAAAACGATACGTCAAACATCATTTCCACGGACCGCACCTTTACGTTTACGCTGATCCCGGATTACGTTTCCGGCACCGGTACCGCGGCAAGTATCCGTGTCAAACCTGTGTATAAGTCCGTCAACGTTTACTACTACAACGCCAACGGCGGAAAGATCAATACCGCGTCTTCGCAGATCGCGGATGCAAACAAGACCTACGTTGAGATGGACACTTCGTCCGACGGTATTCTCAAATGCACTTTGACTTCCGCATATACCAACGCTCTTGCGTGCGGAACGGTGTTCTGGTCCGACGGCACCTTTACCCGCGACGGCTACGTTCTCAAAGAGTTCAACACCCGTGCGGACGGTTCCGGTGAACCCTATTCCTTCGGCGATACCTTCTACCCCTGCGACGATGAGAACACCAATTTCGTTCTCTACGCGATCTGGGCGAAAGTGACCGAGAGCGATTTCACCTACACGACTTACTCCAAACCAAAACCCACCGAAAAAGAAGGCGGTAAGACCATCAGCTGGACCGAGAGCGGTATTATGATCACGGGATATAAGGGCAACGATACGACCGTCGCCATTCCCGAAACCATCGGCGGTAAGCCCGTCCTCTGGATCGACAAAGACGCGTTCAGCGGCAAAGCGTTCACCACGGTCATTCTTCCCCGTACCCTTCAGATCGTCAGAGACGGCGCGTTCGTGAACTGCTCCTCTCTGCAAACGGTTTACTACCCGAACGGCCTTTGGTACATGACGGATGCCGCCATGGACAATGCAACGAGAACCAACTTCAAGACTCTCGTCGTTTACCATTCCATTGCACCGAGATTCACCACCAACGAGCAGGGAACGTGGAAAATCAAACTCTCCCGTCTTCTCTCCACGAAGAACTCCAACCGCATCATCGCCGTTGCCGGTTCTTCCTCCTTCCAGGGACTTGCTTCCGAGTACCTCACCGACCTGCTCGATAAAGATTATCAGATCGTCAACATCGGTACGACGAGAACCACCCACGGCTCTCTCTACCTTGAGGCTATGGGACACTACACGCACGAGGGCGATATCGTGATGTTCGCACCCGAGAACTCCGCGTTCATGATGGGCGACACCACCCTCTACTACAAGTCCGTGCGCGATCTCAACCACATGAACAACCTTTGGAGATACGTGGATATTTCCAAATACTCCTACGTCTTCGGCGCGCTTCGCGACTTCGCGGAATCCAAGTCCACCACTAACGAGGGATGCTCCGGTCTGTACTCCTCAGGCGGAGGTAACTACGAAGCCGTTGCCGGTAAAGTCGGAACTTCCATCAACAAGTACGGCGATGACATCAAAGTCTCCAAAGCCGGTTACGTAGATACTTCTTCTGACAAGTACAAGGAGCCGTTCCTTCTGACCTTCAACGAGAGATTCAAGTCCGCGAACGAGGGCGACTGGAAGACCGCCAACAAGCAGACCGAATGGCAGGAAAGCAAGAACAGCGAGTACTGGGTATCCGTCAACAAGGGAACCTTCCAGGCACAGATCACGAGAGCCGTTGCCTCTGCAAAGAAGGGCGGCGCGAAAGTCTACTTCGGCTTCTGCCCCGTTTCCGAATCCGCAATGCTCGCTGACGCGAAGAACCTTACGTGGCTTGCCGCTTACGACAATATGATCAAAACGTCCTTCGGCTTCGACGGTCTTATCGGACAGTCGAAAGACTACGTCTTTGCAAGAGAATACTTCTTTGATAACTGCTTCCATACCAACAACTACGGCAGACCTTGGAGAACCTATCAGCTGTATAAGGATCTCTGTGCCGTGCTTGACCGCGACGTGAAGTATAAGAACGGCGATCTCGGAGAGAACTATCAGGGATGCCTGTTTGAAAAGGACGGCGGTAAGATCGTTCAACATCCGCGTTTCACAGTAGACCTTAAGTGAGGAAATACTCTTTATGGAATTTTTGATGTCTGTATCCCTTCCCGCGGCGATTGCCGCCGCGGGCGTGGGACTATGCCTTTCGGCACTGTCGCTCTTTCTTGCCGAAAGCCGCGGCGCGAAGTTCTTTCCGTGGTTTTCCGACCTCGCGTTCCTCCTCTCGCTCGGCTTTACCTATTTCGCGCTCTGCGGGGAATACCGTGCCGAAACCGTGAGTGAAGACCGCATTGCCGCTTTCCTCACGATCGTCGGCATCCTTCTCGGAACCGCGATCGTATTCTTCCACGTGATGAGTGCGTTTTCCATCGGCGCCCCCTCCGCGGGTGTCGCAAACCTGCTTCTGCACGATGTACTCTTCGTCTTTCTTCTGATGGCGCAGTTCACCATCGCGAAAGCGGTGCTGATCTTCCTGATCTCCGTTACCGCCTACACGTTCCTCTCCTTCCTCTCATGGAAAGCGCGTGAGAAACGCGATGCGTTCGAAGCCACCCTTCCGGAAGACCCCGCCCCCGCCGCAGAACCCGAAGCGGAACCCGAAACCGTATCCGAGCCGGAACCCGAAACCGCTGACGCTGACAGTAAGGAGGAAACCGTATGACCTTCAACTCGTGGGAATTCTTACTGTTCTATCCCATCGTCGCCCTTCTGTACTTCGTTCTGCCGAAGAAACTCAAGTGGCCGATGCTCCTTGTCGCAAGTTACTACTTCTATATGTGCTACCAGGCGAAACTCGTATTCCTCATCGCGGGTACGACGCTCATCTCATGGGTAGCATCCATGATCATCGAACGAGCGAAAAAGCCGTCCGTCCGAAAGATCTGGCTCGCCGTAACGCTCATCGTCTGCCTCGGCGTTCTGTTCTTCTATAAGTATTTCAACTTCCTGTCGGGCAGTGTTACCGGACTGATCGCGCTCTTCGGCGGTTCTCCCGATCCGCTGATGCTGAACCTCATTCTGCCCGTCGGTATCTCGTTCTACACCTTCCAGACGCTCTCCTACGTGATCGACGTGTACCGCGGTGAAGTCAAGACGGAGAAGAACTTCTTCTTCTACGCACTCTTCGTTTCCTTCTTCCCGCAGCTTGTCGCCGGACCTATCGAGCGCCCTGACAACCTCATTCCCCAACTTCGTGAAATCCACAAGTGGGACAACGACAACGCGATCAAAGGTGCAAAACACATGATCGTCGGCTTTATCAAGAAAGTCGTTGTCGCGGACGGTATCTCCATCTACGTCGATGCCGTATATAACAATGTAGGAAAAGCGGGGATCGCTTCTTCCGCTCCCGCCGTTCTCATCGCCACGATCCTCTTCGCCGTGCAGATCTATTGCGACTTCTCCGGTTATACCGACATCGCCATCGGCTGTGCACGTATCATGGGCATCCGTCTGATGAAGAACTTCGACCATCCGTATACCGCAACTTCCATCAAGGAATTCTGGGACAGATGGCACATCTCTCTGTCCTCTTGGCTCCACGATTACCTCTACCGCCCCGTCGGAAAGAATTCCAAGGGCGCGCGCCGTCTGTTTGCCATCATGGTCGTATTCCTCGCGTCCGGTCTTTGGCACGGTGCCGCGTGGACGTATGTTATCTGGGGTGCGATCCACGGTATTTTCCGTGTGATGGGACAGATCACGTGGAAACCGAGAAACAAACTTCTCGGTAAACTCGGTGTGAAACCGACCAATCCCGTCCTCGTCTGGATCCGTCGGCTCAATACCTTTATCCTCGTTGACTTCGCGTGGATCTTCTTCCGTGCAAACACCACGGGCGATGCGTTCACCTTGATCAAAACCATCTTCACCGGCTGGTCGATGTCCGTTCCCGATGCGGTAAACGGTCTTGTTTCGCAGGTCAATGCCGACCTTTCGCTCGACGCGGAAGCCGCCATCCCCACGCTCATCGCCATTCTCACCTGTGTGCTTTCCGTTCTGATCCTGCTCATGGTAGACCGTATGCTCACCTACGACGATTCCGTCGACGGCTCGGACTACCTTGTCAGAAACGGTGCGTTCGTCTACTACGTTCTGATCATCCTCTTCTGCTGGGGACTTCTTCTCTCCCGCAATATGGCAAGTACTTTCATTTACTTCCAATTCTGATCGGAGGAGAAGTATATGAAAACGTTTACCAGAATCATTGCCGGTTTTCTTGCGATCCTTTTGCCGTTTCTTCTGATGCTCTCCGCGGCGTTTTTAACGCCGGCGGTGTATGACGAAACTTTCGTCGGCGCGCTGAAAACGAAAACGGACCGTCTGAATTCCGTGGAAGGCGAGAAAATCGTTATCGTCGGCGGCTCGTCTGTCGCCTTCGGTATCAACAGTGAACTCATTGAGAAATACACGGATATGCCTGTGGTCAACTTCGGTCTGTATGCCGCCCTCGGCACCAAGATCATGATCGACCTCTCCAAGCAGGGGATCTCCAAAGGCGACGTCGTCATCCTTGCCCCCGAAATGGATCCGCAGACTCTTTCTCTGTATTTCAATGCCGACACCGCGCTCAAAGCGACGGACGGCAGTCCCGAAATTCTCCTTCATCTGGATCCCGACAATTTCTTCTCCTGCTTTGCGTCGAGTTTCCGCTTCGCAACGGGAAAGATGAAGCATATCATGGCAGGAACCAAGGCGAGTGTCGATCGGACGAGTGCCTATGCCGCCGAGCATATCAACGAATACGGCGACCTTGACTTCACCCGTCAGAAGAACATTATGAGTACCTTCTACGACACCACCACACCGATCGCCCTCGACGAGAGCGTGATGTCGCGGGAATTCATCGACTATATCAACGATTACGTGGACTATTGCGAAAAGAAGGGTGCGACCGTCTATTTCGGCTTCTGCCCGATGAACGAACTCGCGGTTCAGTACACCGATGAGATCAAGGAAGGAATGTCCGAAACGGAGATCCGCCGTCTGAAAACCGCCTACTACGACGCGTTTGAAGAGTTCCTCACCGACAATCTCAAATGCCCCTTGCTCGGCTCGGTTGCCGATAACGTGATGGGACCCGGTTACTTCTACGACTCCAACTTCCATCTGAACGATTACGGCGTTATGGCGCATACCGTCCGATTCATCAAGGATCTTGCGTCCGAGATGGATATGAACGTCAAGGTTACGGAAGTGGTTCCCGCGGAGCCGGTCATCACGGCGGACTTCGACTACGACGGACCGGAAGACGAGAACTGCAAATACTTCACGTTTAAACGCGATTTCAACACGACACTCGGTATCGAACTCGGATATATCGTCACGGGACTTACCGATCTCGGTAAAACGCAGACTAACCTTACCATTCCCGTGGCATATAACGGTATCCGTGTTAACGTGCTGGGAGAGAACGCGCTCGCCGGCGGAATCACGAAGAAACTGATCCTGCCGAAAGAGTTTGAGAACTTCATTCCGAGAAATGAAAAGGGCGACGTCCTCGAACGAGGTGTGTTCAACTTCGCCGACAACTGTCTCGCCGGAGCGAACAACCTGACGGAGATTTGGCTCTACGACCGCTACGAAGCGACGGTTAAGCCGACTATGACGTTCGGTAAATCTCTCGAAGGAATTACCTTCTATATCCCGCAGGGTGCCGCTTACAACAACGGTTATGACTGGGGCCAACTCGGAATCACGAAGTGGAATGATAAGACCATCAAAATGAATTGATCCGTTCCGAAATCCCACGAGGAGAGCGATTTTGAAAATCGCTCTCCTTTTTTGCGTTCTTTGAAAAAGTAGCCCGGCCAAGGCGAAAAAGTAGCCCTTTTTATTATTTTATTTTATTAAAATGTAAACTATAATTAGATATATTCTATTACATAATGAGGAGATCTTTCCTGATGGAAAACACAATCATTCATAAGTCCCGGATCTTTGCGCTCATCCTTGCGATCGCGCTTTGCTTCGGGCTTCTTTCGTTGCTGACCGTTTCGGCGGCAGCCGATGCCCCTGCCGCACCGGAGGGGGTCGGAGTAACGCATTGCACGACGGATTCGAACAATAACGGTACCCTTACCGGCGTTACGTCGGCGATGGAATACAGTACCGATGAAGAAGTATGGACACCGATCACCGGCACGACTGTAACGGGACTTGTACCGGGCGTGTATTTCGTCAGATATGCGGAAACGGGTTCACAACCCGCGAGCGCCTCTGTTTCCGTCGAGATCTATCAGAAGTTGTCCGGTACTTTGCTCAATGTGTCCGGATTTAAATCGGTCGGCAACACCTGTAAGGCAACACTCAATAAACCCAATACCGACCACGAGATCACGTATAAGTGGTTCATCAGCGGCGTTGTGGTCGCGGAAGGACCGACCTATACGTTGACCGAAGCGGATTATAACCGCACTTTGCAGGTTCGCGCGTACAGTGATAACCGAGGCGGATCCGTCGCTTCGACTGCCGTAACGGTGAATAAAGGACAACCGGCAGCACCTACCGGTCAGACGGCGACGGATTGTACCACCGCCGATAATAACGACGGAAAGATCCTCGGCGTAACCACGGATATGGAATACCACGTTTCGGGTTCTTCCGATTGGTATCCCATAACCTCTACCGAGATCACGGGACTTGCCCCCGGTACTTATCACGTCAGATATAAGGAATCCGATTGTTATTCTCCCAGTCCGAATTCCCAAGATCTCGTGATCGGTGCCTATGTAGTACCCGTGGCACATACCGTTACCGTCAACGGCGGTACCGCAGATAAAGCCGCCGCCTTCCCCGGCGAGACCGTAACCGTAACCGCAGGCGAACCCCCGAAAGGATTTCTGTTCAATAAGTGGATCGGGTATTATCTTGCACCCCTTGCGGACGAGAATGCGGCGGTAACGACCTTTGTGATGCCCGATGCCGACGTTATCGTGTATGCGAATTTTGAAACCCCGGCACCTCTGACGGCAACGATCGTGATCAGCGGAACACCGATTGTCGGCAATAAACTGTCGGCTTCCGTTCCCGAGACAAATTCAACGGTGGGTATTTCCGTGCAGTGGTACAGAGGTTCGACACCGATCAGCGGTGCAACAAGTACGGTTTATACGTTGACCGAGGAAGACATCGGATACACCCTTACGCTTCACGTTTCAAGTAAAAAACAGACCGGTGAAGTCATCAGTGAAGGAAAGACGGTAGAAAAATCGTCTGTCGCAAAGCCTGCCGGTATCTTCGCAACCGCTTGTAAAACCGTAGCCGACAACGAGGGAAAGATTCAGGGCGTTACCACGGCGATGGAATACAGAAAATCCGGCACTGCGGCGTGGACGGACGTCCCCGGCAGTGAGATCAGCGGACTTTCGAGCGGAACTTACGAGATCCGTGTCAAGGAAACGGCGACGAGCTATGCGAGCGAAACCGTTGAAATCACCGTAAACCCCGCACAGAAATATCAAATCATATATGAGAACGCCGAGATCCGTGTTGACGGTGTTGAGGAGGCGATTGCAGCACCCGGTGCGATCGTAACCGTTGTTGCCAACGAAGCACCGAGCGGATCTGTCCTTGACGAACTGTATCTTATCGGAGCAACGCCTCTTTCCTCGTCGGAAACGGAACTTTCCTTTGTAATGCCGGAAAACAACGTAACCGTAAATGCGGTCTATGCGATTCCCGTAACCTCCGTCGAAATCACTTGCCACGGCTATACGGCAGGCGGAAATATTGCGGATGCCGTTCCGGTATGCAACAACGAGAACGTTGCCATCGCCGTGTATTTCTGGTTTGACAATGCAACCGGAGCCGTTCTGACAGACGGCATTTTCCTCTCCGAAAAGCAGTACGCTCTTGCCGTTTACTTCTACCCGATCGACGGATATACTTTGAAAAATCTTGAGAAAAACAATGTTTCCGTTTTGGGAAAAGTAACGGCAGATTTTGAAAATCCCATGGAAGAAGAAGCGTTTGAGGGATTGTCGAAAGCAACGCAAAATCCCGATCCCCTCGCCAAAGTAGTGAGCGGTATTTCCATTACCGCCGCTCCCACCCGCACAGCATACACCGAGAGCGAGAACTTTGACTCGACCGGTATGACCGTCACCGCCACCTATACCGACGGCACGACGGCGACCGTTTCGGCAACCGTTACCGACGGCGAAAACCTCACCGCAGGCAAGACCTCCGTTACCGTTTCCTACACGCTAAACGGCGTTACCAAGACGGCGGCACAGACGATCGCAGTCGCTCCCAAGCCCGTCTTGACCTTTGATGCAAACGGCGGTCTTGGCGAAATGGCTCCCGTTGCCGTCTTTGGCGAATACACGCTCCCCGCCTGCACGTTTACCGCTCCGAGAGGAAAGATGTTCAAGTGCTGGGACGTTGATTCCATAGAACTTGCTTCCGGCGAGAAAATGCGTGTTACCGAAACGCAGACGGTCAAAGCCGTATGGGTTACCGATCCCACGGCACCCGCCGTCCCCGAATCGACTGATATTCATACCGAAAACAACACGGTGTCCGTCACCGTTTCCGAGCAGACCGCCAGTGAGATCGGTGTCGATATGACCGAAATCTTTGCGAGTGCCAAGACCGCGGGAGATGCCGTAAAAGTGAACGCAGGCACTGTTTCCGTCACCTTTGATGCCGCCGCCGTCAATGCCATTGCCGGCGCGGAAGCCGCTCTCAAAGTCGAAACTACCGCAGAGAACGCCGCCGCCAAAGTCCCCGATGCCAAACTTGTCATCGAGATCACTCTCGACGGTGCGACCTTCCAGGGCGGAAGCGCGACCGTGAAATTGCCCTTCACGCAAACCGTTCCCGAAGGCAAAGTTGCCAAAGTCTACTATGTGGACGGCGAAGGCAATAAGACCGATATGAACGCCGCTCTTGAAAACGGCGAAATCGTCTTTACCACCAACCATTTCTCCACTTATGCCGTTCTCTTCGAGAACCTTCCCGCACCCGAAACGCCCGAAGGCCCCGCTACTCCCGCGAACCCCGCAGCCCCCTCGGCACCCAACGGACTATCCGCCGGCGCTGTTGCGCTT
This sequence comes from Clostridia bacterium, assembly GCA_024404975.1. GTDB lineage: Bacteria > Bacillota > Clostridia > Oscillospirales > CAG-272 > UBA1740. The sequence continues at coordinate 11,743 of JAKSPH010000035.1, forward strand.
ATCGCGATTCTCTCCGTGCTGACCCTCCGCGTTGGGGTCTACTTCGCCCTCGGTTTCACCCTCTATAAGGAGGGAAAACTGACCG
>JAKSPH010000036.1 GCA_024404975.1 Clostridia bacterium
AACGGTACTGTTCCACCATCGTTGCGCCCTCGTATCCGGCGAGTTCGTCGGCGGTGAGCTTCAGCGCTTCGGTCAGGTACGTTTCATCGAGTTCCGGCGTTTCGTAAACAACGGCACCGTAAGAGGAAGCGCTGAAATACACGTCGAAATACACGGTTTTTCCCGCCAGAGATGCTTCTCTGTAAGTGGCGGGGAAATAGGTTTCCACGGTGATGGGCGAGCCGGTAACGGCATAAGCCGCCGTGAAGTTGATGGAAGAATAAGAGGCGGTTCCGCCTTCAAAGGGGAAGGAACGCTGACCGGAAACGTCGCCCGCCTTGACGGTCTTGACGTAATCGAAGAAGCCCGTGCCGAACTGTGCGTCGATCGCGTCCTTATTCTCTTCGGTCAAGTTGATCTTCGCGCTTTCGCCCGAAGCGATCGTGTGGGGGAAGATGGCACTGTAAGTGAATTCGACGACGTCGCCGAGTTTGACGGTTTCGGTCGTTGTACGGCGAAGGAGGGTTCCGTAATCCTGCGGAACTTTACCGATCAATCCGCTCTCAAAGCCGGGAATGAAGGAACGGGAACCGATTTCCAGCGAAGCAACGTCGCCGCCGAAGTTGCAGGTGCCGTCGAGGTCGGTCTGTGCGCCGTTCTCACCTACCGAGTAGCCGCGGTAGTAAATATTGACAACGTCACCGAGGGTGATAGGAACGTCTCTCTTGCATCCCGCATTGTAAAGTGCTGTCTTGTTCTTGTTGGCAACGCGGATCTGATTGATGGATTCCTCCACGTCGACATCGGTTACGGAATCCAGCTTGAACGTAACTTCAAGTCCGTAATACGATTTGGGATCAATGGTTACGTACTTGGAGAGATCCGAAGTCATATAGTTGAAATTCTTTTCGCCGCAGGACGTTAAGACGGTCGGCAGAGCGAAAGCCAGAATGAGGAGAAATGCGAGAATGCGTTTTTTCATAAGGATCCTCCGAAGTTTTGAGTATCGTAGATGGAGAAAGGTTCAGACGGTGGGTTCGCCTTTGAGGAGAAACGAATCGGCGAACGCGGTGGCGAGGGCATCGCACCGTTCATTGTAGTCATGACCGTTATGCCCCTTCACCCACTTGAACGTGACGGTGTGGATTTTGGTGAGAGAGATCAGTTCTTCCCAAAGATCGGGATTCTTGATCTCGTTTTTTGTGCCGCGGCGGAAATCCTTTTCCTGCCACTCGTCCACCCAGTGCAGGTTGAACGCGTCGACCATATACTTGGAATCGGAAACGAGAGTGACCGTGCAAGGCTCTTTGAGCGCACGCAAGCCGGCGATGGCGGCGGAAAGTTCCATACGGTTGTTGGTTGTGAGTTCCTCACCGCCGGACATTTCCTTTTCGTACTTTCCCCATACGAGGATCGCGCCCCAGCCGCCTCTGCCGGGATTTCCTCTGCAAGCGCCGTCGGTATATATCGTTACTTCTTTCAATCTCCGGCACTTCCTTTCGTATGAAGATTGTTTTTGAAAAATAAGGACGGAACTTTTATATCCCGCCCTTATTTGATTGTTCGATTGATTACTGGAAGGTGTAAGCGACGTGCTTGAACTTCACTGTCTTATCGGTAGCGGCGTCATCGGCGGCTTCTACGTCGGTGAGGAAGGACATCGTTCTGTCGAAGAGGATATATGCCTTGATGTTCTCTTCGCCGTACATTTCCTTGATCGCTTCGGTGGAAACGGAAGATCCGGTGTAGTAGTACTGGATCTGTGCCATGTAAGCGGCATAGTTTTCAACGTCGGAACCGGTAACCTTGAGTTCGTCATCGGTGCCGGTAAGTGCGAAGATCTCGTTTACGGCTTTCGCAAGAACGTAAACCTGGAGAACTTCCTTGATCTGATCTTCGGCTTCGCCCATCAGAACTTCCTTAACGGCGGCTTTGCCGGTAACGGTCGAACCCTTGATGGAGGAAGCGACCTTTTCGAGGTAAGCGTCGAAGGTAGCATACTTATCGGTGTTTGCTACACTGTCGGAAGAACCGGTGTAATATTCATACTTATAGGAAGCAACGTTGTTCTTGTAAGCTTTCTTTACTGCGGATTTGGGAGCGGAGGCAACGGTGATGTTTGCCTGAACCTTCTTCCAGACGGCGGCAACGATCTTTTCCTGGATCTTGTTTTTGTAAGCGGATTCCGCTTCTTCGTACATATCCTCTGCGTAGCCTTCGCGGATGAGCTTGGTCATTTCGGCGTTGCACTGCTTGATCTCTGCCATAACTGTGTCGCGGTCAAGAGCGGCTTTTGCTTCGTCGAGAGCAGTCTGCTTCTCGGCTTTGTCCTCTTCTGCGGCGCCGTCGTATGCCTTCTGTGCGGCGTCAAGAGCTTCGTATTTCTTGGCGAGGTTGGCGATCACGGTTTCGAGGGTAACTTCTTTACCGTCGGCATCGGTGTACTTGTATTCGTCTTCACCGAATACGCAGATAGCGTTTGCCTTGATGTTTTTACCGAGAATATCGAAGATGACAGCAGCTGCGGCTTCATCATCGGTCATAGCGGCATAATCGGGAACTTCCGTAAAGTCGATCGCAAAGAGATGGAACGTAACGGTGCTGTTCTCATCCACGTTGCGGGTTACGCCGTAGATATCGGTAACGGTCGCGTTCTCGGTGTAGGGTTTCACGTCGGTGACGGTGAACTCGGTGCCGGAAGTGATCGTGTAATTTACGGTAACGTTCTTGTAGGTCTTGGTGTCGTTTGCGACGGCGTCGTCGACGATAACGGCATCTTCATCGGTTCCGGTAGCAAATTTGGTGCCGACCGTCTTACCGACGAGGGCGGTTGCGAATACGTCGGAAGAACCTGCGACTGCAACAAGCTGATTGGTCACGGTGTAAGTGGAGATACTGCCGTCCTTGTTTTCATCAAGAGTGTAGGTAACGATCGCGTATTTCTCGGTAGCTTCGACCGTGCCGGACTTCTTGGTGAGATAGTTCTTGTCGGTGAGATCCTGTCCTCTGAATGCGGCGCGGATCTTATTGTCAAGATCGGTCTCATTGTCGGTCAAAACGATGGAGGAGGTGGAAGACGCGTTCATCTTCGCCATATTGAAATAGTAGGTGTCGGTTCCTACGGTAACTTCGTTGTAGAAGCAATAGGTAACGACAGCGCGGTCGCTCATCGTGCCGGAAGTCTTTTTGTTCTCGGCTTTGGATGCGAGAGCGGAAGCGAGTTTGGTCTGGATCTCCTCTGCGATGAGGGACTGACGGGTGGTTTCATCGCTGGAAAATTCTTCATCCTCGATCTGCAAAGCGTCGATAGCCGCTTTGAAACCGGTGTTGTTGAATGTCGCGAATTCGCCGAGATCTTTCTTCTGGTAGTTGTACGCACAACCCGTGAAGGTTGCGGCGATAAGAACCAAAAGAAGAACAATGCTTATGATTTTGGTTTTCATGAGTCATTTTTTCCTTTAATTATATATTTAGCATCCCATATTATAACACAACTTTTCGGAAAATGCAAATCTTTTTTCAAAACTTTCTTGTTTTTTTAGGAAAAAGTCTGCATTTTCCGTATGAAGTCAGTCGCCGTAAGCGCTATTTTCGTCGATCGGACGGCAGTCGAGGAGCATCGCCCACTGATTGATGATGCGCTTTGCGGCATACGTCGTGATATAGAAATCGGAAACGGCAGTGCCAACCTGATTTCCCGCACCGTCCGCGCGGTACATACGAACCATGACCTGTCTGTCCGTGACACGGTAGAAGGCGAGGACGTATTTATACGACGTCTGCTTGAGAGTGACGGTCATCGTCATGATGGGATCCGAAAGGAGTGCCTGCGCCTGTTCGGCGGCGGTGAGCGTTCCCATATAATTGGTGAAATAGGTGGTCGTGATGACGCTCGTGAAGTAACCCGAACCCGCGAAGTTCTTTCCGTAGGTTTCAAGTCCCGCGACGTTGCGGAAGTACTCGTCAAGTCCGACGGAGGTGAGGCCCTTCGAGCTGAGGTAAGCCGCGAGGGTGTCCGCCGTTCCGATGTCGGTAGGCGTTACGCGCACGCTCGTAAGCGTGTAATCGGAGCCGCTCGGCTGTGTTCTCTGCTCGTGTGTCAGATTGAACAGGTAGTTTCCGTGGATCTCTGCGGTGTTGAGATTCAGTTCAAACTGGGTGATGTTGGTGATATCCGTCATGATGACGTTGTTTCTCGCCCAGTGATCCGTGAAGGAATATTCCGCGAAATCGAAGACCGAGCCGTCGATCGCAACGACGATGTCGTACATATCGCATCCGACGAAACGGGTGCCGTCCGGCTGAAGCTCGCTCACGTGGAGAGTGAATCCGAGCGTCGAACGCCAGCCGATGTTCATGTTGTCCGCTTCCTGATCCACGTTGTAGATACCGCGGGGAAGTTCGTAGTACACGGTGTAAGCGTACAGACCGTACTCTTCCATCACGGAAGCGGTGAGTCCGACGGCGACCGTGCGGGTGCCGGTCAGACCGAGAGAGGCGGAGGAGTCCGTCCCAAGACCGCCGAGAATACGTGTTACCGCGTTGCAGTTGTCGGCGTTGACACCGTACAGACTGTGGGGATCGGTTTCGGGCAAGGTGTTCGTGTAGAAGGTTTCGCCGTAGAAGGGATCGCGCATCGTATCGTTCTGATACTTGAAGGAAGCGACAAGGTTTTCTTTTACGGTGTAATCAACGGAAGTGATCCTGAAGTTGACGTAATCGTAGAAGCCCTCGTAGTACTCGCGTTCTTCGTGGATCTTGAGGTTGGGATGTGCGTCGGTAAGTCCGATGAGGAGGTTTCTCTCCTCGGCGGTGAAGGGGTAGACACTGATACCGTCGCTGAAGAGGAGTTCACTCATACCGAGCGTACCCGTGACGCTCTCGACGACCGTGCCGTCGACGACGAAGTTGACGTTCACGTTGAGGTAGCAGTTATCGGTAATATTGTTCGTGGCAAGTCCATAGGGAGTATATACGGCGAGAATGTCTTTGATGACCATCTCGGTGATATGCTCGTCGGCGTTGTCTTTCGTGTAATCCACGTCGAAGAAGATGTGATCGGCTTCAGCGAGAGGTTCTCCGACGTTCAGCGCGCGGATCTCGGCGGCTTTCGTGATCCTCGGATCGGAAAGATCGATGATCGCCCGAAGCAAACCGTCCTGTTTATACCAATCGGTAACGCCGTTCTTGGTTTCATACTTATAGACGTAATAGGAAACGCGGACGTTGTTCTCCGTTCCGACAGGGGTGCCGACGGCAGTGATCTCGCCGGAGGCGGTCAGAAGCGCGTCCACGGAAACGATCTCATAGCGGAGCGAGCGCGTCGCCTGTTCCGAGAAGTCGAGGGCTTTGGAATTCGTCGTTTCGGTCTTGACAGTGAAACTGATCGGCGCGGGGAGATCTCCGATGGTCTTTCCCGTCAGATCGGCGATCAGTCGCTGATAATCGGGATTGGACTGGTACTTGGCGAGGTCGAAACTGTACTTGTTCTCCGTGCCGTAAGCACCGCCGTTGGCTTCCGTATCCATGCGTTTCGCGGTAACGGCAACAAGGGTGTTGAGATCCAGAGGACTTCCCGCCTCTTTGATGATCTTATTCTGCCATTCCTTGAAATCGGTGACGTAGAACGGCTCGTAAAGTCCGTCGCTCGGAAGTCCCTTTGCCACAAGGATAGGGTTGATGAAGAACGCGAAGGGCTGCATCGCGTAGGTGATGGTGTTGTTTCTCGTAACGTAGACGTAGGGGCGGTAAACCCATGCGCCGTCTGTGTAATCTGCGACGCGGATATAGAAGCCGTCGCCGGAGATCGTGCCGGTTCCGATGCAAACGCGGTGCTGATAGATCGTGTACTGCTTATCCGCGTACATATATTCGAAGGCGTTGTCCGAATCCTCGAACGCGTCGACTTCGCTCTTGAAACCGTAGAGTTCCAACTGATTCTTGCGTGCGTCGGCATCCTCTTTCAGAGGGATTCTCGAAGAGAAGTAAATGTTACCGACGGCGGTCAGCAGATAGTAGATGGTCGGGACGTTCGCTTCCCCGTACGCGACGGTGGAATACAGATCCGAGTAGGTGAAGGCGGTATCCTTCTCCGCAACGGGCGGCTGATATACGACCGTCACGCCTTCCTCGTTTTTGTAACTCAGAACGTAGTCGTCGGAGGGCGAGGACTTAGTCAGATGGTAGTCATCCTGTCCCGCCTTGATGTGGACGTCGCCGACGTAAACGGCGTCGTAGTTGGAAGTTTCATAAACGTGGTTATCCGCGGTCTCGCCCTCGATCGGCGTGATCGGAACGGGTTGATCGCCGTTGGGATTCTCCGCGGGATCGATTCCGGAAATGATCGCGTAAGCAACGGCAAGAAGGACGAGAACACCCGCAAGGATCAGAGCAAGGAGGGCTTTCGATGACAGTTTCTTTTTGATTTTCTGCATGGTATCTCTCCTCCTTACTTGAATTTACGGCGCAGGCAAACTGCGGCGCCCGCCGCCAGAACGGCAAGCGGAAGCAGAATTTCGAGTGCGATGATCCAGCCCTTGACGGCGGGCGTCATCACGCGGAGCGTTCCGTAATAAACGCCCTCGGCTCTCTTCTGACGGAGATACTGTTGCAAAGTCAGACCCGACTGGTTGAGAGCGGCGACGGTCGCGCGGTCGGTCGAGGTCAGATTGCGGTTGTCGTCCGACATATAGAACATGATCTTTTCTTCCGAACCGCTGTTGACGGAAGTATCGACAATGATCTTTCCGTAGGTGGCGGAGGAGTTCATGGAGGTACCGCCGAGCGCGATGGAAGCGAACTGATCCACGCGGGAGATGTTGCGGATCATCAGTGCCATCACGTCGCGGTTACCGAAGGAACCGTTTCCGAGAACGTCGGGAGAGAAGAAGTCAGCCGATGAAGCACAGAACACGTAAGAATAGGACTGATCCGCGGTGTCGGGGTTGGTGTATTCTCTCGCCCCTACGCCGACGAGGGTGTGAACGCCTTTTGCGGTGTTCAGATCGGTGTAGTTTCCGTCATTGTCCGTGTCCGCGTAGCTGCTCGCGGTGCCGTAGGACTGAAGGAACGGAACGAACAGGCGGGAGGCGGTGCTGGTACCGTCCTCGTTGCGCGAATCGGACGCGCCGAAAGCACAGGTGAGATAGCCGGTGTCGGGAACGACGGTTCTCGCCGCGGTGGGAGCGGCGGCGAATTCGCGGTAGATGGTGAAACCGTAGGAGCTCTCCGAATAATCGTATTCGGCGACAAGCACGGTTCCGGTATTTCCGGCGTCTTCGAGGTTATTGTCCATATCCACCATCTGCGCGTCGTGGAATTCAAATCCCCATTCGCGGAGGTAGGTTTCGAGGTTCGGCAGGGTGAGGGCGTAATCTTTCGCCGCGATCATCGCACCCTGGCGCTCGATGAGATAACGGTCGATCTTCTCAAGTTCCGTCTGATAGTCAAGGCTGGAGAGTTTCGACGTATCGTAAGTGAAATCGGAGGTGGGGTTGTTGAGGACGAGGAGTACGCAATCGTCGGGAACGGCATCCACTGCCGAAAGATCGAGGAGTTTCACGTTCAGCCCCGCGTCCTTGAGCAAGTCGTAAAGTTCTCCCGCTTTTGCGGAAGCCGCGGAGGCGGGATCCTGCTCGTCATAGACGGTTTCGCCGTGTCCCGTGATGAAGTACGCCGTCGGGCGTTCCACGGAGAGGAGCGAGAGAAGCATGGTCACCATACGGTGTTCGCCCTGGAAGGAATACACCGTGTCGTTCTGCATCATCCAGAAGGTGGAAGCCGTCGTGATACGGTAAGCGTCCGGCGTGGAGAAGATGATATGCTTCGGCGTGATGGAGGTCAAGGACGTCGTCTTGTACTGATCCATCGCGGTGACGTTTTCTTTGATATTGACGGTCTTGACGTTCACGTTCTCATACTTTTTTGCGAGTTTGAGCGCCATAAAATACACGATTCTCGTGTCCGCGGAACTGCGGAGCGTGTCGGGATCCGCGCAGAACGTGATCGTAACTTCCGGCGTCTGCTTGTCTGCGGCAAAGATCCCGTCGCAGGTTTCCGCCATCGGCGCGGAAAGTGTGTACAGTTCCTCAAACGAGGTGTCGATATAAAGGGCATTGTTCTCGGCAAAACCGTACAGCCACAGGTTCATGCCCAAGACGAGGAGAATGACGACCGCGGTGATCGCGCAGAACACACGCGTTCTTAATTTCCCTTTCGTCCGTAATTGTTTTATCATGCGTCAGTCTTCCTTTTTTCGTTGGCGGATTGTCCGAGCGGATCTTCCGTCTTTTTTATCATTCTCGCGAGTGGAGGTGCCGCTCCGCGGATCAGCGGTTCTTGCGCCGGATGATCACAACGAACGCGACGGCGGTAAGTGCGACGGGGAGGAGGAACAGCAAAGCCGTCCAGCGCCGTGCCGCGCCCATCGTAAGGTTTTCGAGTGTGGAGTTCGCGAGGATCAGATCGCGGCAACCATAAGGCATCTTTCCGGCACCGTACAGTTCCTCGAAGATCCCGTAGAAGAAATCTTTGTTGGCGTAACCTTGGCTGACAAGTGCGTCCGGAGCGGTGAGGTAGATGCTGGGGACCAGAACGACAGTTCCGGAACCCGCTTTCTCACCGTAGGCGATCACGGGGTAACTTCCCGCCCGGTCAATCACTTTGCCGTCCGCTTCTTCGGTCGAGGACGCGGAGGAAGTCAGAAGCGCGTGGGCGTTTTCGCCGAGCGTGAGAGATGCCGCGGAAGAGATGATGACGTTTCCGGCATCGGCTTCTCTGATGTGAGAAGCGATCTTCTCGGCGGCGGTACCGCCCGTCGTATTCAGCACGAGGGTGAAACCGTCGGTCGTGATGGCGTTCTCTCTGTCGCGGACAATGAGAGCGAGTTTCTTTCCTTCCGACTCGGTGCGGGAGATCTCAAGTCCGTAGTCTTTCAGGAAGGAGGAGAGGACGGGCAAGGATTTTTTGAGATAGGGATCGACAGAAACATAGACGTTTCCGCCGTCCTCGACGTAATCTTTCAGACGTTCCATTTCGGAGCGGACGCCGGAACCGGCAACCGCCTGTTCGAAATCGCTCTGCGGGTTGGCGACGATGAGCAGTTCCGCGTCGTCGGGAACTTCACCCGAACGCAGATCCCACGTGTTGACATAATAGCCCGCGCAGGTGAGGAGGTTTGCAAATGCCGTGGAGGTCGTTTCTCCGTGGTAAATGGTGAAGTACGCGGTCGGATGGGTATCCGCCATCGCCCAGAGGATCATGGAAACCATGACTTCCTCGCCGTTGTAGGCAAGGACGTTGAGGTTCGAGTCGAGCGTATAGAAATCCGCGTAACCCGCGTTGGTGCTGATATCCGTTACGACACGGAAGTTCGTTTCTCCGACGAAGATGACGGAGGAAGAAAGAATGGTGTATTCGTGTCCGGTCTTATCCGTGCGGTAAGGAAGCACGAGATCGGGATCGGACATGATGTTGACGAAATCAAGGGTGATGAAAGAATACCGGTCGGCGAGATTTTTCGCGGTCTGATATACCCAACCTCCCGTCGCGGAATTCTTTACGTCCTCCTCCGGCTGACAGAAGAGGATCTTCACCTGCCGCCCGGCGGTGAAGTCGTCCGTGAACACACCGTCCACGGCAGGGGAAAGCGAAAGATCCGCATTGTTCGCGGAATAGAGGTACAGTCCGTAGAGAACGTCGAGCGCATACACCACGGCGTTGAACAGGATCACAACGCAGATGATCAGCGCGGTGATCGCCGCGGGTACCGAGCGTTCTCCGGCAAGTCTGCTTTTGAACGTCCCCCGCAGTTTGCTGACAAATTTATTCATGTGTCGGATCCCCCGTATCAGAGATAACGGCGGCGGTCATAGACACGCATCGTAAGGTAGAGGAAGATTCCGCTGACCGACAGATAGTAGATCAGAGAAGAAAGATCGAAGTAGCCGTTGGTGAACGTCTGGAATCTCGTGAACACGGACAGACAGTTGAACACGTAACGGAGCCAATACTTGGAGGGGAGCAGACTGTTGATGACACCGATGCCGAGGAGTCCGGCGAGGATGGCTACCGTACCGATGACGGCGGCAAGCTGGTTCTCGGTCAGAGAGGAAACGAAAAGACCGATCGCGATGAACATAAGTCCCACAAGAAGCAGGGCGATGAGGTTTCCGAGCAAAAGCGCCCACGGAACGACCGCATAGCGGGTAACGATGAGGAACGGAAGCGTCGTCACGAGAAGCGCGCCCGCGAACATGGAGTACGCGGCGAGGAACTTACCGAACACCATTCCGGGGATGGACACGGGCGAAGTCATGAGCAGCTGCTCGGTTTTCGCCTTCTTCTCTTCACTGAACGATTTCATCGTCAGCATCGGCAGGACGACCGCCGAGAAGATGAGCATCCAAAGGTAGTAGGTAGACACGTCCACTTTCATGGAGTACAGATTCGTATAGCTGAAGAGTGCGCCTCCCATCGAAAGGAAGATGACGAGGAACACGTAACCGATGGCACCCGTGAAGTAGGCGCGCATCTCTCTTTTGTAAATTGCAAGCATATTATTCTCCCACCGCAGGATCTGCGGAATTTATTGATTTCGGATATTGCCGTTTCAGTGTTTCTTGAGGACTTTGAGGTTTCCGCCGTCCGACTTGTCCACCAAGCGGATGAATACGGATTCAAGGTCGGTGGAAACGGGCATCAGACCGATCATGGGCCACTTGTTCTCCGCACAGACGAAGAACACGGGTTTGCGGATGTCGATTCCTCTTTCGCTCTCGATGAGGTAAGCCGCCGCGTCGCCGTCGCGCTCACCGGTCGGGATGACAGATTTGACACCCGCGATGGCGCCGAGGGCTTTGATCACTTCTCCGGACGGTGCGGCGATCTTCGCCTGATACTGATAGCCGTCCTCGATCGTGCGGGTGATGTCCTCCGTCTTTTCATCGGCAATGATCTTACCGTGGTTGATGATGATCACGCGCTCGCAGACCGACTGCACTTCCTGCAGGATGTGCGTGGAAAGGATGACGGTATGCTCTTTCGCAAGAGAACGGAGCAGGTTTCTGACTTCGAGGATCTGCTTGGGATCCAGACCTACGGTCGGTTCGTCGAAAATGATGATCTCAGGGTTTCCGACGAGGGCTTGGGCGATGCCGACACGCTGACGGTAACCTTTGGAGAGGTTGCGGATCAGACGTTTCTTCACGTCCGTGAGTTTGACGGTAGCAAGGATGCCGTCGATATGCTCCGCTTCGGGAAGCGTGCAACCCTTGAGTTCATAGACGAAGTGCATGAACTCTTCCACGGTCATATCCTGATAGAGCGGCGGCTGTTCCGGCAGGAAGCCGATCTTCTTCTTGGCTTCCATCGGATTTTCGAGAATGTTCACACCGTCGATCAGGACCGTACCGCCCGACATGGACAAAAATCCCGTCAGAATATTCATCGTGGTACTTTTGCCCGCGCCGTTGGGGCCGAGCAGACCGACGATCTCGCCTTTCCCGATTTCGAACGAAATATCGTTAACCGCATAATTGGAACCGTATCTTTTCATAAGATGGTCAACTTTGATCATAATCTATCCTCGCTTTCCGAAAATACAATATTTCCGGAGATTACAAGCGGTGTAGTCATATTCCCGAGCTGTCC
>JAKSPH010000037.1 GCA_024404975.1 Clostridia bacterium
GGAATCCGAGGCGGATCTCCGGGACCGTGATCGAAACCGTATCTCCCTGCACCGCGACGGCGGATATGGGCGGGTGTTCCCCGCGGTCGAAGCGCGAGAGATTGCGGAGCAGATTTCCCGCGGTTTCCGGCAACGGAGCGGCGGGGAGAGTGTCCGTGCGGTGGGCGGTCAAGCCGAATTCCGCGAGAGTGTCGGCGGTGAGCGTTTTATGCTGTCCCGTCGCGTAGAGATAGTACGGCGCGCCGAGGCGGGTGAGTTCGCGCAGGACGGGGGAGATCTTGACCGCTTCCGGTCTTGTTCCGAGAACAAACAAAATGGGATCCATAGTTTCTCCGTTTTTCGGAGTATATGAAAACGCAAAAAGAAAAAGCAGGAAAAGCATCCGCTTTTCCTTCTTTTTTATCATAAAATCATTATTCCATCGGAATGAGATAAAGTTGAACGTATCCTTCTTTCTCTCCGTCGGACGCGTAGAGGACTGCGTTGTTCGACCATGAGAAGGTGGGGTGGCAATGGCATCTCTGCCAACGCCATGAGGTGTTATGGTTCGCGAGAGTTTCCACGGAGGCGGTTTTCTCCGGTGTGGGGATCGAGGGCATAAAGGTCGTTGTCGCCGACGAACGCAATGAGTTCTCCGTCGGGGGACTTCGTGAAATTGCTCACGGTCCCGAACTTGGAAGAGAGGTCGGATATCTGGGTGGAAATACCGGTTTCGAGATCCATTTTGTAAAGTTCTGTTGTCAATTTACTGTGAGGATCCCCGTCTGCGTGAAAATAATAGATCGCTTTATCGCCGGTGAGGAAGGAGTTGTCGGTGAAGTAAAAATGCCAATTGATACCCTCTTTTGTGAGTTTGACGATCTTTCTGCCGCTCACGGGATCGGTAAAGGTCTTCATTTGCGAAGGGATGGTGCTTCCGAATGCCATATTCTGTCCCTCATTATACGTATTTTTCAATGACGAGATTGAGTTTTCCTTTTTTGGTTTCCGACTGAAAACCGCGGTAGATGAATCTGCCGAAACCGCGCACGGAGATCCTTGCACCGTCTTTGGGGATCGCGGAATTGTTCTCCGTCAGTTTCCCGTCGATAAAGACGAGTTTCTTGCGGAACAGTGCGTTGGCTTCTTCCCGCGAGATGTGATAGATCTTTGCGATCACGCCGTCGAGGCGTTCGCCTGCCGCGACGATGCGGATCTCCTCCGTGCGGAAGAGGTCGCCTTCGGGCAAAGCGTCGCACAGAGTCACGGTAAGATCCGTGTGCTTTGCGCGGGTAAAGTTCTCCGTCAAAAAGGAGGAGATTTTCTCTTCCGCGAAGAGGTAGGCGGTACCGTCGCGGAGAATGATGTCCCCCAGGGTTTCCCGCTCGATGCCGAGATTCATCAGGGCGCCGAGATAGTCACGGTGGGTGAGTGCCTCGGCGAATTTCGGGGCTTTTGGCGCGATCTTCAAAAGACGGATGGGATAATCTTCCTCATAGCCGAATTCTTCGGGATCGCCGAATCTCGCCATCACGCGTTCACAACCGGGGGCGCCGCCGGACAGTGTGAATTTCGCCGGAAGATCACGGCTGACACTGTTCAGCGCATCCTGTTCGGAAAGTCCGAGAAACGGAGTAAAGGTATAGATGTTGGAATCGTAAGCGCGGCAGGAGAGTTCCGCAAAGCGCTTTTTGAGCAGATCGAGATCGTCCGTCATGCCATCATATCGACGGGGTAAACGATCTTGAGCTGGTTCACTCTGCTCTCATACGCCTTGCTCTGCTTCTCGCGGAGAAGGGCGTCTTTGATCTGTTCCTTGATCTCCGCGAACTTGGGAGGTTCCGCGGCGTTCTTCTTGTTGCATTTGATCAGGTGCTAACCGACCTGCGTTTTGACGGGTTCTTCGGTGATCTCGCCTTCTGCCATTGCGAATACGGCTTTATCGAATTCGGGAACCATCTGTCCTCTGCCGAAGTCGCCGAGGCATCCGCCCTCATCCTTGGAGGGGCAGGAAGAATACTGTTTTGCGGCATCTTCAAAGGTGATCTCTCCGGCTTTGATCTTGGCGAGAACGTCTTTGGCTTCCTCTTCGGTGGAAACGAGAATGTGGCTTGCGTTTACGGTTTCTTCTCCTGCGAACTTGTCCGGATTTTCCTGATAGAACTTCTCCGCTTCCGCATCGGTAACGGTCACGCCGGCAATGAGTTTTTCAACGGCGTAATTGGTGAGAAGGTTCTCTTTCATCTTCTTCATCTGCTCTTTGAAAGCGGGTTCGGCTTCGAGAAGATTTCTCTGCGCGTCGATGAGGAAGAGTCTGGAATTAATAAGTTGAGTGAGGATCATGGCTCTGCCCTGCGGGTTATCGTACGCCTGTCCGCGCTGACCGAGACCTGCGAGAAATTCGGTAACGTCGGCTTCGGTGATCGGCTGACCGTTGACGGTGGCAAGAATTTTGTTTTCCATAATTGAGTTCTCCTTATAGTGAATGTTTTAATTATTTCCGAGTAAGCGAAGTCCTTTGGGGTAATGGTTGTTGAGCATTCCGGAGGACAATTTTCCGCCGCCGAGCGAAAGACCGCGGTAGCGGACGGCAGCAAAGCCGGAAGCACATTCCGGTGCGGGGATCTGTTCACCCCGCAGATAAGCGGTCAGACGGGGATCGCCGTCTGTCAGAGTGAGCGTGTTCCGGTAATCGCCGCCGTACGCGCTGACGAACTGATGATGCGGGACAAGCGTTTTGCCTTTGAGTTCGCCGAGGACGACACCGGCGGAAAATACGGATCTCGGCGGGGTGGGGACGGCATCGGGAGGCAGGACAAGGTGATCGCCGACGCGACGCACGTTGCCGTCAAATCCGGTGAGGGTTTCGCGAAGGAAGGCGTCGACGGTGATGGACGTGGCTTTGTCGAGGGGGGACGAGGCATCTTTATAGAGGATCTTCGGCGCGCTCGCGGACGTTCTTTGCAGGACGGCAACGAACTGCCCTTCTCCGTGCGTGACGTGCGGATAGAATCGGCGGCAGTATTCCGGATGGGAAAGTCCCTGCGCGGGAAGTCCCTCCGCGCTGACAGCGAGTACCGCAGGTTCGGGACACACGAGTTCGTATTCGGCGTGACGGGAAAGGAATGCAGCCACGGTCATTTCGTTCTCTTCGGGGGCGTAGGTGCAAGTGGAATAGACGAGTTTTCCTCCCTCTTTGACAAGCGAGGCGGCGTTGTCGAGGATGCCCGCCTGCCGTTCGGCACAAAGGCGGATATTGTCAACGCTCCATTCGGTGAGGGCAAGATCGGTCTTGCGGAACATTCCTTCGCCGGAACACGGCGCGTCCACGATCGCGAGATCAAAGAAATTTTCGTAAAGTCCTTTGAGGAAGGACGTGTCGAGCGAAGTGACGACGGCGTTGCGGATGCCGAGGCGCTCGAAGTTCCCGACCGTGATCTTTGCTCTTTGCGGGACGTACTCGTTCGCAAGGAGAAATCCGCCTTCTCCCGCGGCATAGATCGCTTGGGAAGACTTACCGCCGGGGGCGGCACAGAGGTCGACGATCTTCGCACCTTTCGGGATCTTCACCGCGCAGAGCGCCGCCATCGCACCGGGATCCTGAACGTAGATTCCGCCTGCGTGGTGCATGGGCGTGTTTCCGATCTTCTCGCCGACGTAGCGGTAGCCGTTTTCCGTGTAAGAGAGTTTTTCGGGTGAGAACGCGGAGAGTGCCGAAACGTGGCACGCATCCGCCTGAAGGCGGAACGCGCGGGTCTGTGCGCCGTGTTCGAGTTCTTCGATGAACGCGTCAAAGCCGTCGCCGAGGAGGGGTTTCATACGGGAAACGAACTGTTCGGGAAGCATTTGCACTACCGCCTTTCGTAAAAATTATCAATGGTATTTTAACACGAAGGGAGCAAAAAGTCAAGGCAATTTCCGAGTTGGCGAAAAATCGCGTTCGGGGGTTGACAAACGCGCGGACGTATGCTAAAATAAAGAAGATCCGAAAGGATCCCCGCGGAGGAGTACCGTTGTTTCCCCTTGACAGAGATTGCGCGGCAGGTGAGAGCGCATAGGTGAGATTTCGGGAAGGTCGCCGCCCGCACCCGACAGGAAAGCGGTTGCTTCCGCAAGTAGAAGTCGGCGGTTTGCTCCGTTATCGGCACTGAGCGAGAAATCCGAGTGGTACCGCGCGATTACGTTTATTTGCGCCCCGGAACTGTGTTGAGCAGTTCCCGGGCGTTTTTTAATGCATTTCAAGAATGGAGAGAAAATATGAAACAGGAACTCCCGAAGAATTACAATCCTGCCGAATTTGAGGACAGGATCTACAAGAATTGGTGCGACAAAAAGTATTTCGCACCCGATCCCGATAAGAAGAAGCCCGCCTTCTCCATCGTCATTCCGCCCCCCAACGTCACAGGACAGCTCCACATGGGACACGCCCTCGACGAAACTTTGCAGGACATCCTCGTCCGTACCAAGAGAATGCAGGGTTACTCCACCCTTTGGATCCCCGGCACCGACCACGCGGGTATCGCTACCCAGATCAAGGTCGAAGAAAATCTCCGTGTCAACGAACACCTGACAAGATACGACCTCGGACGCGAAAAGTTCCTCGAACGCGTCTGGGATTGGAAAAACCAATACGGAACGCGCATCATCAATCAGTTGAAGAAACTCGGTTCCTCCTGCGACTGGGACAGAGAGCGTTTCACGATGGATGAGGGTTGCTCCAAAGCCGTCCGTGAAGTTTTCGTCAACCTCTATAACAAGGGACTCATCTACCGCGGTTACCGCATCATCAACTGGTGTCCCAACTGCCGTACCGCCCTCTCCGACGCAGAGGTCGAATACACCGAGCAGGAAGGCGCATTCTGGCATATCAAGTACCCCATCAAGGGAACGAACGATTATCTGACCATCGCGACCACCCGTCCCGAAACCCTCCTCGGCGATACCGCCGTCGCGGTCAATCCCACGGATGAGCGTTACACCGATCTTGTCGGAAAAATGCTGATCCTTCCCCTCGTCGGCAGAGAGATCCCGATCATCGCCGACGAATACGTCGAAAAAGATTTCGGAACCGGTTGCGTGAAGATCACTCCCGCACACGATCCCAACGACTTTGAAGTCGGCAAACGCCACAACCTCGAAGTCATCAAGGTGATGAACGACGATGCGACGATCTGCAATGAGTACGGCGGAAAATACGCCGGTCTCGACCGCTACGAAGCACGCAAACAGATGGTTGCCGACCTCGACGCGCAGGGGCTTCTCCTCAAAGTCGAGAAGTATTCTCACAACGTCGGCACCTGCTACCGCTGCAAGACGACCGTCGAACCCATGACTTCCGATCAGTGGTTCGTAAAGATGGAACCCCTCGCGAAACCCGCGCTTGAAGCCGTCACTTCCGGCGACATCAAGTTCGAGCCGGAGAGATTCTCCAAGACCTATATCAACTGGATGGAAAACTGCCACGACTGGTGCATTTCCCGTCAGCTTTGGTGGGGACACAGAATTCCCGCCTTCTACTGCGACGCCTGCGGAAAGATGACCGTTTCCAAGACGGATATCACCGTCTGCCCCGATTGCGGTAAGCCCGTTCGCCAGGAATCCGACGTGCTTGACACCTGGTTCTCCTCCGCGCTCTGGCCCTTCTCTACCCTCGGTTGGCCCGAAAAGACGGACGACCTCGCAAGATACTACCCGACTTCCACCCTCGTTACGGGTTACGATATCATCTTCTTCTGGGTTGCGAGAATGATCTTCTCCGGCTTGGAACACACCGGTAAAAAGCCGTTCTCCACGGTATTCATCCACGGTCTTGTCAGAGATGCACAAGGACGCAAGATGTCCAAATCTCTCGGCAACGGTATCGATCCTCTGAAAGTCATCGACGAGTTCGGTGCGGACGCGCTCCGCTTCGCTCTCGCTACCGGTAACGCACCCGGAAACGATATGCGTTTCTCGGATGAGAAGATCGAGGCAGCGAGAAACTTCGCGAACAAACTGTGGAACGCTTCCCGTTTCGTGCTGATGAACCTCACGGACGACGACGTTTACGCAAAACCCGATCTCGGCAAACTCGCGACCGAGGACAAGTGGATCCTCTCCGCGTTCAACAAACTCGTCAAGACCGTCACCGAGAACATCGACCACTACGAAGTCGGCGTTGCCCTCGGCGAGATCTACTCCTTCACCTGGGATTCCTTCTGCGACTGGTACATTGAAATGGCGAAGAGCCGTATCTTTGATGCCGAAAGCGAAGGCGCAAAGACCGCGCGCGGCGTACTCATCTACGTTCTCACCGGAATCCTCAAACTTCTCCATCCGTTCATGCCCTTCATCACCGAAGAGATCTATCAGGCACTGCCTCACGACGAAGAGTCCATTATGATCTCCAAGTATCCCGTATATGACGAGAGCATGGTATTCGACGGCGAGGAGCGCGACGTTGCCCGTATCATCGGCTGCATCACCGCCATCCGTCAAAGACGGAACGAGATGAACATCGCGCCTTCCAAACGTGCGAAACTCTACGTCGTTACCAAGTACGGGGACACCTTCCGCGAGACCGCGAAGATCCTCGAAAAACTCGCTTCCGCATCTGAGGTCATCCTGACCGACAAATACGAAGGCGACGACGCGATCGCCATCGCTACGGATGCCGGTAACTTCTTCATCCCCATGTCCGACGTCATCGACTTTGCGAAAGAGCGCGAAAGACTGAACGGCGAACTCAAGAAGATCGACGTTGAGATCGACCGTCTTGAAAAGAAACTCGGAAACGAGGGCTTCCTCGCCAAGGCACCCGCCGCCGTCGTAGAGGGTGAAAAGGAGAAACTTGTGAAGTACAAGGAAAACCGTGATGCCGTGGTTTCCGCCCTTGCAAAGCTCAAATAATCCGTGCTTTTGAAAAGTATTGTTTGCATTTGGTGAATAAATTATGGATTTACATTTCAATTCCGATACCGAAGAACTCTTGAAAGAGGAAGTTCCCGAAAAGAAGGAAGAACCTCTGAAAGTCGTCTTTCGCGGAAGCTATGACGACGTGCCGGAGAATGCCGATCTCGTGATCGGCGAGGGGATCGAGGAGATCGCGGAAAACGCCTTCCGTGACTTCGAGAATCTCCGCTCTGTCCGTCTGCCGAAATCACTCAAACAGATCTCCGCTTGCGCTTTTGCGGGTTGCCGGAATCTTGTTTCCGTGGAGATCCCGTTCGGTGTCAAAGAGATCCTCGACGAGGCGTTCTCCGGTTGTTCCTCCCTCGGCACCGTTTTCCTGCCCGACAGCGTTTCCCGCATCGGCGAGGGGTGCTTTGAGGGGTGTGCCTCCCTCTCGAAGATCCGCATTTCCGAATCGGTCATCATGATCGGTTCCGGCGCGTTCGCTTACTGTTTCAACCTCAAAGACGTAACCGTTCCCGACTCCTGCGTGTTGGTGGAATTCAACGCGTTCGCCGGTTGCTTCGGCTTGGAGAGCGTCAAACTTTCCGAGAATATGGGACTTTTGGACGAATCTCTGTTCGAAGGTTGTCGGAGCCTGTCGACCGTCGACCTCCCCGCCAAACTCTTCAAGATCGGCAGACGCGCGTTCAAGGGTTGTGTTTCTCTGAAATCTCTCATTCTGCCCATCGGCGTGTCCGAGATCGGCTTTGACGCCTTCTCCGATTGCCGTGCGCTCACCCGCATTGCCATTCCCCGCGATCTCCGCGAGATTGAGGACGACGATGCGTTCGGCGGTTGCGACAGTCTGTCGGAGATCTCCTACGGCGGAAGCCGAGAGAGCTGGGAACTTCTCCTCCACGGCAAGACGCTGACTGTGGAAAAGAGCGACTGCACATTGGCAACGCCGAACGTCGTTTTTCTCAACATCAAAGACGGAGTGAAACACCATGAAGTATAAGTGTCTGGTTCTCGATCACGACGACACCGTCGTCGATTCGACGGCGACCGTGCATTTCCCCTGCTTTATCGAATATCTCTCAAAATTCAAGCCTGGAATGGAAAAGGACTACACGCTGACTTCCTATTTTGAAAAGAATTTCCATCCCGGTGTGGTCGCTCTGTTCCGCGACGAGATCGGAATGACCGAAGAAGAGTTTCTCACGGAACAGCACTACTGGGAGAACTACGTCGACGGTCATATTCCGGAAGTGTATCCCGGTATGAAAGAGATCATGGAGCGGTTCCGCAATGAAGGCGGGATCCTCGCGGTCGACTCTCACTCGGTTTCTTCCTACATCCGCAGGGATTATATCGAGAACGGACTTCCGATGCCCGACGTGATCTACGGTTGGGATATGCCGCCGGAAGAGAGAAAACCGTCGCCGCATACGCTTTTCGATCTGATGCGGAAATTCGGGCTTTCGCCCGATGAGATCCTCGTCGTGGACGACTCCAAACCCGGCTACGACATGGCGCGTGCCGCGGGTGTGAAATTCGCCGCCGCCGGATGGGGATTCGACGTACCCGTGATCGAAAAATTCATGAGAGAAAACTGTGATTTCTACTGCAAGACCGTCGAAGAACTGAACGCCGTTCTCTTCTCCGACTGACAAAATTCAAAAGTAAGCCGTTCACGAAAAGTGGACGGCTTTTTTTGAAAATTATATTCCTTTTATTTTATAAATTTATAATAATCTGTTGCAATTCCGAAGCGGATGTGGTAGAATATGGACAGAGAGGAGTGATAATTATCCTTAATTTCAAACTTATTTCGGAAAACGGCGACGTCCGCGCAAAAGCGCACGGCGATGAGATCGATTTCCGCTTCGAAGGCGAGTACCTCGAAGGGGACAAAATCCGCATCGACCTTGAGGACGGCGAGTTCGTGAAAATGCGGCTCGACGAAACGCTCAAAGAGAGCATCGTTTACTGTCCCGACCGCGTTTTTGAGTTTTCCGTTCCCTTTGGCAGAGAGCGCAAATCCTGCTATGCACCCGAAGCATTCGCCGGAGATTCTCACAGGATCACCCTGTCCGAGCCGACCGTGGACGAATGTTACGGAGAGAGAGAGATCTCTCTCAATTCTCACGACAGACATAACGTACCCAAGTACTTCCCTCACGCGGTGGCAAACTTCGTGACGCGTGAAGATCCCGGCTTCTTTGAACGCAACGCCATCGACGGCATTACGGACAACCTGGGACACGGTGCGTACCCCTATCATTCCTGGGGGGGCGGACTCCGCGAGGACCTCGAATTCGAAGTTCAGTTCGGATGTGAAGTCGAAGTCGACCGTGCGGTGATCACGCTTCGTGCGGATTTCCCCCACGACACCTACTGGAAGGAATGCGATCTTGAATTCTCCGACAAGTCCCGCGTGCATTGCGAATTCGCAAAGACGGCGGACGGTCAGGAAGTCACCTTCGAAAAGAGAAAAACCACTTTCGTCAGAATGACGGGATTCAAACAGATGCGCCTTGAGGACGGTTCGCTGTCCTTTGCCGCACTTTCACAAATCAGCGTTTTCGGACGCTATATCAAAAAGGAGAACAAAGGCATGGAAGTCAGAGACTCCTCCAATGCAAAAGACGTCAGATATTACACTACTGACAGACTGAGAGAGGAATTCCACATTGCGAACCTCTTTACGAAAGACAACATCCGTATGGTGTACAGCCACACCGACCGTATCATCGTGATCGGTATGATGCCCATCAAACTCGAACTCAAACTCGAAGCCGGCAAGGAACTCGCCGCAGAGTACTTCCTTCAGCGCCGTGAACTCGGTTGCATCAACATCGGCGGTAAAGGTATCATCACCGTAGACGGCGAAGTTTACGAGATGAATCCCCGCGACGGTATCTACGTCGGTATGGGACACAAGGATCTGAAGTTCAAGTCCGTGGACGAGAGCAATCCCGCGAAGTTCTATATCACTTCCTGCCCCGCTCACACTTCTTATCCCACCGTCAAGATCGACATCACCAAGGCGCGTAAGGTTCCCTGCGGATCGGTCGAAGACTGCAACAAGAGAACCATCAACCAGTACATCCATCCCGAAGTTATGAAATCCTGCCAGCTGGCAATGGGATTGACTCAACTTGAAGTCGGATCCAACTGGAACACCATGCCCTGCCACACCCACGACAGAAGAATGGAAGTTTACCTCTATCTCGACATGGGTCCCAACGATGCCGTATTCCATATGATGGGCGAACCCAAGGAAACCCGCCATATCATCATGCACAACGAAGAAGCGGTCATCAGCCCCTCCTGGTCGATCCACTCCGGTGTCGGAACGAAGAACTATTCCTTCATCTGGGCTATGTGCGGTGAGAACCAGGAATTCGACGATATGGATCATATCGAAACCAAAGAATTAAGATAATTTATTTTAAGGAGATATTACAATGAGCAACACTCAAAACTTCTGCCTTGAAGGCAAAATTGCGCTCATCACCGGTGCTTCCTACGGTATCGGTTTCGCTATTGCAAAAGCAATGAGCACTGCGGGTGCAAAGATCGTTTTCAACGATATCAAACAGGAATTCGTTGACAAGGGACTTGCCGCTTACAAAGAAGCCGGCATTGATGCCAAGGGC
Organism: Clostridia bacterium; assembly: GCA_024404975.1. Taxonomy (GTDB): domain Bacteria; phylum Bacillota; class Clostridia; order Oscillospirales; family CAG-272; genus UBA1740. The sequence continues at coordinate 10,515 of JAKSPH010000037.1, forward strand.
TACGTTTGCGACGTTACCGACGAAGATGCGGTTAACGCTATGGTCGCTACCATTGAGAAGGAAGTCGGAAACATCGACATTCTCGTTAACAACGCCGGTATCATCAAGAGAATTCCCATGATCGAAATGAAGGCTTCCGAATTCCGTCAGGTCATCGACGTTGACCTCAACGCTCCCTTCATCGTTTCCAAAGCCGTTATCCCCACCATGATCAAGATGGGTCACGGTAAGATCATCAACATCTGCTCCATGATGAGTGAATTCGGCCGTGAGACCGTTTCCGCTTACGCTTCCGCAAAGGGCGGTTTGAAGATGCTCACCCGTAACATTGCTTCCGAATACGGTGCATACAACATTCAGTGCAACGGTATCGGCCCGGGTTACATCGCTACTCCCCAGACAGCTCCTCTTCGTGAAAGACAGCCCGACGGCAGCCGTCATCCCTTCGATTCCTTCATCGTAGCAAAGACGCCCGCCGGCAGATGGGGCGATCCTGCCGATCTCGGCGGACCCGCTGTATTCCTTGCTTCCGAGGCTTCTGATTTCGTCAACGGACAGATCCTGTACGTCGACGGAGGTATTCAGGCGTATATCGGCAAACAGCCGTAATAGCCGGGACTTTGGTAAAAGGCGCAGACCGAAAAGGGAAAGTGTATGATTGACATATTGGCAGACGGTTATTTTTCGCACTGTATCTGCTACGGTTGAAACCCTGTGGGTTTCTTCCTTTGAATCGTTTTCCCTTTTCTACCGCCATTCTCCCCCTCTCGCAGTACGCACGTACAGCTTCGGGGCGAGAGCTGCGCTTCCGCATCCTTTTCCCCTCGTCCCTACTTCTCGGAGAATTTTGCTCCGGGACTTTGGTAAAAGGCGCAGACCGAAAAGGGAAAGTGTATGATTGACATAT
>JAKSPH010000038.1 GCA_024404975.1 Clostridia bacterium
TTTTTGCCTTCATGCTCACTTTTTTGTTTTCCCTCGGTGTCACGGCGACAGAAGAGCAGGGAATAAACTCTCTTGACTTCTCCGGCATCGCCGGTGCGAGTGTTTCTCTTGATGCGGCGGAGTTTCTCGAAAATGTCATAGGACTTACCCTCACCGATGCCGAACGAGCGTATCTCTCCTCGATTGCCGATGCCTTTTCGTACGATAACCGTATCTCCACGCGCTACGTGACGAACTTATACGATGCGGAAGAGCATACGTTGACTTGCCTTGCGCAGACGTATTCTTATCTTGCCGGCAACGGCGTTACGGTCGCTTTTGTCCCCACATCCTTCACTCTCGGCAACATGACAATCCCGTCGACCACATCGGGAAACGGCGGAAGCGCCGTATTTTCGGGCGTTACGTACGACGAATCACTCTCTGTCAGCGTCCTTTATTCCGCGACGTTTACTTTACCTGCCTCATGCGTGAATCCGCTTCTCACCGCCGCTTATTCCGCGGCAGTTGCGGAAGAAACCAATCAAGCGGAACGCATCGCCGCATATCCCGCGGAACACGCCGCGTGGGAGCGTGCAACGGAAGATTATGCGCGTTTCCTTGCCGAAATGGATGTCTACAACGTCAAATACGCGGCGTATGAAGCATATCTGTCCATCCTCCGCGATTACACGGATGAGAATGAACTCTATCTTGCGTATCTTCACGCCTTGGAAGAATACGATGCCGATCTTCTGTCCTACCATGCCTATTCAGAGGCAAAAGAAACCTATCGTATCGCCTACGAGGACTATCTTGCTTACGTCGCCGAGAAAGAAGCATACCCCGCGAAACTCGCGCAGTACAGGGAGTACGTCGCGAAAGTCGATGCGATCGAGCATCAACTCGCGGGACTTGATCTCATTTTTACACCGATGACGGACAACCGCACCTTCTACGATGCCGTCATGGGAGGTACCGTAGATGCCGTGTTTGAAAATAAGTCTCTGATCGTGCAGAGCGGTGCGAATGCCGGGGACGTCGACGCTGCAGCGATCGCGACCAAGAATTTGCGCATTTTGATGTCCGAATACAAGTCGTTGCAGACACTTCCCGAAAAATACAATTACTATACCGTAAATTACGAGAAATTCCGCGATAACTTCATATCGCTTTTGCGCGCCCTCGACTCTCTTTACCGAAATCCGAAGGTGCGTGGCATGGCGATTCAAAAAGAGAAAGACAAAAAATACGTCATTCTTTTGGCACAACTCGTCCTCTTGTCGAACAATTTGAATGACGGCGCCGTCCTCGATCCAAGCGGAAACCCTTACACGGAGAATACGAAATGGCGTCTGCGCGACGATTTCGATGAAGGGACGTCCGTCGGTAAAATCCTCGGCTTCAAAATTTATTACGACGACACCGATACGGCTGCACCGATCTTCGACGGATATCCGAGCGAAGTCAGTGAACCGATTCTTCCGGCAGAAGTGGCAAAGCCCGTTTCACCCGCCCACGTTCCCGAACCGACTTTGCCGGAACCGGTAACGGAACCTACCGCGCCTGCCCCTGTTGAAAAGCCGATTCATCCTACCGTCACGGAGGATCCCGGTGCAGAGCCGACACTCTACGTTTCCCCCTCGCTTCTCGCGGATCTGATCGCGGAGAGAGAGAACGGAATTCTGCAAGAGCGATCGCCCATTACGGAAGATATCTCCTACACGGTCACTTCGACAGTTGCAAAACCCGTTTTCCGTTCAAGCGAAGTCACGCTGATCTTCTTCCTCACGAAGGGCGGGGAAGAGGCTTACCGCACGACCGTTGAGTCGGGGACGTACGCGGAATATCTCGGCACGGTGCCGAGCCGTGTATCTGATGAAATCGGCGATTATACCTTCTCCGGCTGGGAGACGGAGAGCGGAGAACTCTTCTCCCTCGATGCCCCCACGACCGATGCTATCCTTTATCCGCACTTTACATGTATCTACCGTTCCTACACCGTCACTTGGGTAAATCACGGGGGAACGGTGAGTGAGAACGCCTTTTATGGCACCGTTCCGACACCGCCCGAAGTTCCTGAGACCTACGTCGAGGGTGATTATATTTACTCCTTCGCCTCCTACGACAAGCCGATTTCCGCCGTCATGGAAGACGTGACTTACACTGCGCAGTACACCGTGTCTCCGATCGTCCCGCTTTCCGACGGCTGCGCAAAGATCACAAACGACGGTGAGAAATACACCGTGGATCTTTCGGAATCTCAAAGCAAATCCGTGCCGCTTTCCGACCTTTTGCCGCTTCTTCCGGAAGATGCGTCGCTTTCGGTTATGCTTCGTAAAGGCAACATCGCCTTTCCCCGTACGGAAGTGCGGAAACTGAAAGATGCCGGAGCGTCGGAACTAATTCTGAACGTCGCGAAGAAACTTGATGGAGGTACGTCGATCAGTCTTTCCGTTGTTTCCGACAGTACGGTGACCGTGCGCGGAACTTTCACGGCGGCAGTTCCTGCACCTGATATGACCTACGCCCGTCTTTCCGTTCCGTCGGAGAGCGGGGAAGTATATCAAAAACTCTCTTTGACCGAGGATGTTTACTCGTTCCCGATCACGAGCGGAACCGCGTATTCCTTGAATTTCGTCTATCAGATCACCTCGATCGTTCCGGGGGACGTGGAGTTTTCACTGTCTTCCGAGAACGCCAAGGCGGGGGAACGTGTCACAATTTCCTACACGCTCCCGCGCGGATACTCGCTTTCCAAGTGTTTCTTTGTCGGTGAGGATTCCGTCGAAGTTCCGATCATAAACGGTGCATTTACGATGCCTGACTGTCCTGTGGAGATCGTCCTCATGACAGAACGTACGGCGTACCGTGTCACGTTTATCTCGGAAGGGAAGATCTTAAAAGAAGATAGTTATTTCCTCGACGAACTGCCGACTCCGCCTCCGTCGCCGAAGAAGGCATCCGATTATGACTATGTCTATTCCTTTGTCGGCTGGTCGCCGCTTATTTCGGAAGTTACGGGCGACACCGTATATACCGCGTTTTATCAGCGGAGCGCCGTCGATCACGCGCCGGAGCCGTTCCTCGTTCTCTCTGATTCCGTGATGCGCATCTTGATTCTCGGCGTGATCGCTCTCCTTGTATTTTTCATCGGCACCGTAACCGCCGTGATCCTCCTTGTGCGCCGCAGAAAAAAGGCAAAGAGGAAATAAATGGGACAGAACGTGTCCGATTCTCTAATTTTTACACTGAAAATCCCCAATTATAAGAAAGAACAGATAAACTTCAGCGAATATTCTGAAAATTCGCAGGTTTTTCTGTTCTTTTTGTATTTTTAACTTGATTTTTCCTTTATATCTATGTTATAATATTTTTATTCATATGTACGCACATTACGTGCGCATTGGAAATTTTTTTGTAAAGGTGAGATACGATATGAGAATTTTCAAAAAAGTTGCAAGAGTCGCGCTTCTTTTGATGCTTGTAGTATTCATGTTCTCGACGTCTCTTTCTCTCGGCATCTTTGCCGAAGAACCGGCGCCGCAGGGCGACGACCTTCACTTTGATGCTCCGTGGTATACGATTGACTACGACGGCGATGCGCTGAAGGTAACGATTGACCCGAACATCAAGCACTACACGAATCTTTCAAAGGATGCACTCAACACCCTTAAGGATCAGTTGATCGAAACAGTGAAGACCATTGTCATCGGCAACCGTTCCGATATGGAAGAGGAGATCAAGGATAGCATCAAGGAGATGCTCATTTCCGAGGGTGAGTATCCCGAAGGCACGACGCCTGCCGACATTTCCGATTCCGATATCAATGAAACGGAGTGGGTGAAGGGACTTTTCAAGAAGTTCGGTATTACCGACGTCAGCTCGGTTGACCCCGCCGTCATCATCCCCACACTGATCAGTGCGGGTTATTCGGTCCAGGAACTGAATGCGGTCGATTGGGATCGCGTCTATAATGCGCTCTCCGGCACCGCCGAGGAGAAAACTGCCATTATCGAGAAAGTTCAGGAAGTGATCCAAGAGGAAGAAGAGAAGCAGGAGAGCGGCACTTCCGGTGCTCAGGGTACGATCGACTCGATCTCTTCGCTCCTCTTTGCTCTCAACAGCGTTTCCGTCGACGGCTATGCGGTTTATGCAAACCAGACCGTTTCGACCTCCGCTCTTCTTGAGCTTGTAAAGACGCTTCCGACTCCCACGGAGATCGCGGCGAAGGACGATAGCGAGATGAACTTCTCCTTCGACGTCGTGATCGACTCCGTCTTCGGTCAGAAGGAATTTACGTTCAACGTTGGGTTCGACGGTGATTGCTCGCAGATTCGCCGAGTAATGCAGGTGATTTCCAACAGCCTTTCCGTATCCCGCGATACAGACGATACGCTGAAGATCGGAATCACGGTTCCCGAAGCGTTCACCCGTGCGCTTCTCCGCGCGGCAAACTCGGATTCGCTTTCCGATACCGTAAAGCAGAAAGTCTTTACCGCTTTGACGAAGGACGCCGACGACTTCTACGCTTTGTATGAAACCTTGACGTTCGACGACATTCTCGAACTTGTTCGAAACACAGATTTCACAGGACTTCTTTCTATCAGCGAAGTCAAGAAGATCACGAACTTGAGTTTCATCAAGGACAGAGTGGATTTCGACTCCATGACCTCCGATGAGATCGCCGATAAACTGGCAGAGTACGAAGATTATTACAACCGTGCGGCATCGCTCTTCGAGCGCTTGTTCGCCAAACTTCCCGAGTCCTACCGTTCTCTCACCTTGATGGATTTCTATAAGGGGAATGGCGAATTCTCAGCATCCGTCAATAAGACGGTCACGAACATTGACGTAGAGAAGGTGCTTTCCAAGATCAGTGCATCGAAGGCGGCTTTGATCACGTCTTATCTCGGCGAGTTTTCCTACAACGTCAAGGCGGACGTTAAGATCAACGTTCCGAACCTTCACAGCATCACTTATATGGTAGACGATACCGCCGTTCGTTCGGGACTTCTTCCGACGGGCGCTAACGTTGTCTTCTTCGCCGATATGACGGAGTACAACGGCGTTGAGATTCTCCGCTGGGAGGATGCCGATGGCAATGTTTACTCTTCCGAGACGGGAATGCCCGAAAAGGATCTCACCCTTTACGCGATTCTCGCTTTTGATCTCGAACTTACTCCGTCCGATGATCTTTCCATCACCTACGATGCTGCGACACACGAGATCTCCGTTACCGCAACGACCGAGGGAAAGGATCCCGTCTATACCTATCAGTGGTATAAGAACGGCGTTGCCATCGAGGGTGCAACGAGTGCAACCTACCTTGTGAAGGACGTTGCCGATTCCGGAACCTATACTTGCGAAGTCGGTTTGACCGTTTACGAAGGCACTATGACCAAGACCTCGGATGAAATCACCGTTACGATCGAAAAAGCAGAGATCGATCTGAGCGGCGCGGCTTGGAACTACACCGCCCCCTTCATCTATGACGGAGAAGAGAAGAGCGTAGCCATCACAGGTCTTGATGCACTTATCACCGCAACTTACACCGATGATGCAAAACTTGCCGTCGGTGACTACACCGCAACTGTAGCTTTTACATACGATACGGCGAACTACAAGATCGTGAACTCTCCCGCACTGACGCTCTCTTGGGAGATCGCGAAAGCGACGATCGACCTTAACGGTGTGGCTTGGGATTACACCGCCGCTTTCACCTACGACGGACAGACAAAGACGGTTGCCCTGACCGGAATTCCCGCATCTTACGCTTCCGTCCTCACCGTAACTTACGGTGAAAACGCGAAGACCGCTGCAGGTACGTACACCGCTACCGCAACACTTGTTTACGACACCGATTCTTACACCGTAACGAACGCTCCCGCACTTTCCTGCACGTTCGTTATCAATAAAGCAACGATCGACCTTAACGGCGTTGCATGGGATTACACCGCCGCTTTCACCTACGACGGACAGACAAAGACGGTTGCCCTGACCGGAATTCCCGCATCTTACGCTTCCGTCCTCACCGTAACTTACGGTGAAAACGCGAAGACCGCCGCAGGTACGTACACCGCCACCGCAACACTCGTTTACGACACCGATTCTTACACCGTAACGAACGCGCCCGCGCTTTCTTGCACGTTCGTTATCAATAAAGCAACGATCGATCTTTCTTCGATCGGCTGGTCTTACACCGCTCCCTTCACATACGACGGAGCAGAGAAGACCGTTACCGTAACGAATCTTCCCGCAGGATATACTTTGGTGCCTGTTTATGCCAACAACGCGAAGACCGCAGCCGGCACCTACACTGCATCGGTAACCTTCACCGGCTACGATGCAGACAATTACACGCTGAATCTCGGCACCGCCGATGAGATCGAGTGGACGATCAACAAGGCGACGATCAATCTTGCATCCGTTGCTTGGAACTACTCCGCAGCATTCGTTTACGACGGCACGGAAAAGAGCGTTGCTCTGACCGGAATTCCCGCAGGTTACGGCATCACCGTAAACTACGCAGGTGATTCGAGCGCGACCGCAGTCGGTAACTACACCGTCAGCGCAACAATCGGCGGATATGACACCGCAAACTACGAGATCGGAAACTTTAATGTCGCACCTCTCAACTGGTCGATTTCCGCACGTCCTTCCTACGATATGACCGGCGTATCTTTCGAGAATGTAACGATTCCTTATGACGGACAGCCGCACACTCTTGAAATCACCGGTAATCTTCCCGCAGGCGTTACGGTAACGTACGTCGGCACCGCAGGTACCGAACCCGGCACTTACACCTTTACGGCAAAGTTCACCGGCGATCCCGCATACAATGCGATCCCCGATATGACTGCAACCCTGACCATTCAGTCTTACGAAGTAAAGAAGACCTTTGAAACCGAAATCGCTACCGTAGAAGAGAAGGACGGTTTGAACGAGAACTTCGTTCTTCATTCCGACGACGTCACTTCCGCATACAAGAACTTTGAGATCAAAGATCTTGACCTTGAAAAAGGAAAGAAAGCGGAAGTTCGCAGCGCATACGACATCTTCTTCGATCTCAATAACGTAGGACAGAGCGGTATCACCGGTTCCTTCACGGTACGTCTTTTGGTTCCCGAGAATCTTCGTGAACGTGACCTTATGGTCGTTCACATTGCCGACAATGGCAACGTTACCGATATGAACGCTTCCCGCGACGGTGACTACCTGAAATTTGACACTACTCACTTTTCCGTATATGCAATCGCCGAAGTTGTCGATGACAACGCTCCCGCGGGCGGATTTCCCTGGCTGTATTTGATCCTCGCGCTTGTCGCACTTCTTTTGATCATCGTCATTCTGATCCTTGTCTTCAGAAGAAAAGATAAGAACGAAGAACCCACCCCGACTGAACCTACCGAAGAACCCATCGAGGAACCCAAGGAAGAACCGGCAGAAGAACCTGTCGAAGAACCCGTGGAAGAATCCGCTCCCGAAGAAGAAACTCCCGAACCCGAAGCGGTTGAGGAAGTTCCCGTCGAAGAAGAGCTTGTTGCAGAAGAACCGGTTGCAGAAGAGCCGGTCGAAGAAGCACCCGCAGAGGCGGAAGAAGTTGCCGTTGCTTCCGACGACGAGATCGACGGAAATTACCAGATGATCAACGGTGCCGTTGTACCTGTCCGTTACAGAACTTCGTTCATGTCCCGTTTGATCCAGAGCCAAGGCGAAGTGCAGGATTACTACACCGTCATCAAGAACGCGCTTCTGTCCTATAAGGGTGTTAAGGCGAGAATGAGTTGGAACATCGAGTCCTTCAATAAAGGCCGTCAAGCCCTTGCAAAGATCAACTGTAAGGGTAAGACCTTGATGTTGTACCTTGCACTCGTACCGGGTGAATACAACGTCAACAAGTATCACCACTCCGATGTGTCCGAGAAGCAGAAGTTCGCTATGGTACCTATGATGATGAGAGTTCGTTCCGCAAGATCGCTGAAGTACGCACTTGAACTCATCGAAGAACTCATGAAGAAGCAGGAGATCGCGCTCGGCGAGTCTTCGAACACCGATTTCCATCTGCCTTATGAGACCACAGATGCACTCATCGAGAAGAAACTCATAAAGATTGTCCTTCCCGCAGGTATGAAACCCGATTCCGATGCGAATTATGTAAAAGCAGACATCGGCGAGTTCATTGGAGATCGCGACACGACAGACGATCAGAACGCAACCGGCGAAGAAGCGCCGGCAGCGAATGAGGAAGTTGGCGTTACTGCCGAGGATGAGATCGGCGGAAATACCCAAATGATCAACGGTGCCGTCGTTCCCGTCCGTTACAGAACTTCGTTCATGTCCCGTTTGATCCAGAGCCAAGGCGAAGTACAGGATTACTACACCGAAATCAAGAACGCACTTCTGTCCTACAAGGGCGTTAAGGCGAGAATGAGCTGGAACATCGAGACCTTCAATAAAGGACGTCAACCCCTCGCAAAGATCAACTGCAAGGGTAAGACACTGATGTTGTATCTTGCTCTTGAACCGAGCGAATACAACGTCAACAAATATCACTTCTCCAACCTGTCCGAGAAACCCAAGTTCGCTATGGTACCTTTGATGATGAAGGTTCGTTCCGCAAGATCGCTGAAGTACGCACTTGAACTCATCGAAGAACTCATGAAGAAGCAGGAGATCCCCTTCGGCAAACCGTCGAATACCGATTTCCATCTGCCTTATGAGACCACCGAGGCACTTGTCGAGAAGAAATATGTGAAAATGGTTCTTCCCGCAGGTATGAAACCCGATTCCGACGTCAACTATGTAAAGGCAGACATCGGTGAGTTTATCGGCGACCGTGACAGCGACACGACGGCTGATTGATAAGCGGCAGTGCCGAGTGATCGGCACTGCAAAGAAAAAACTTCCGAGGTTCGGATTGAACCTCAAAATCGCAAATTGAAAAAGCCCCCTGCGGTAGATGAAATATCCATTGCAGGGGGTTATTTTTCCAAAAACGGAAAAACGAAGCAGAGGGCGATATTTTCAAGAAATCCGATCGACGGCTTTTTGATTCTGTGTCTGTCGTTCCGGGGGCAATTTCCGCTTTCCGCAAAGTCGCTTTTTGATCAGAAAAGATTGACAAGAATTAAAGAATATGATATAATTAAATCAATAATAAAGTGAGGTTGGTTGTATGGAAAAATCCGATGCAAAAGCAAGGATCGAAGAACTCCGTGCGACAATTGAATATAACGCAAAACTGTATTACGAAAAAGATGCACCCGTGATTTCGGACTACGAGTACGACGCGCTTTTTCGCGAATTACAGGATCTTGAGCGGGATTTTCCGGAGTTTGATTCTCCGAATTCGCCGACGAAACGTGTCGGCGGCGCGGCACAGGATAAGTTTGAAAAAGTTATGCATTCCGTTCGTATGGGAAGTCTTACGGACGTCTTTTCCTATGACGAACTTCACGATTTCATGAACCGTACACGCGACGTGCTGGGTTATGAGCCTGAGTATTCGGTCGAGCCGAAGATTGACGGACTTTCTGTTGCGCTTACTTATCGCAACGGTGAATTTGTCAGCGGCGCAACGAGAGGCGACGGCATCATCGGAGAAGACGTTACCGCAAATTTGCGTACCATCCGTACGATTCCTTTGAAAATCAAAGAAAAATTGCCGTATTTCGTCGTTCGCGGCGAAGTCTATATGCCGAGATCCGTGTTCGATCAACTCAATGCACAAAGGGAGGAGCAGGGAGAAGCCCTGTTTGCCAACCCCAGAAACGCGGCGGCAGGATCGCTCCGTCAGTTGGATCCGAAGATTGCGGCATCCCGCCGACTTGCGATTTTTGTATTCAATTTGCAGGAAGGTTCGCTCTATGCAGACGGCAGACCTTGCAAAACCCACGCAGAATCGCTCGACCGTCTGACGGAACTCGGATTTACCACGCTTCCCGACAGAGCCACTCTACGCGGATTTGAGGCGGTTTCCGAGCATATCCGTATGCTCGGTGAGAAACGCCCCGATCTCACCTTTGATATGGACGGCGGTGTCGTCAAGATCAACGACCTTACCGAACGCGTGACGATCGGTGAAGGCACGGGCGTGCCGAAATGGGCGATCGCGTTCAAATATCCGCCCGAAGAAAAAGAAACCAAATTGCTTTCCATCGAGATCCAGGTGGGCAGAACCGGCGTTCTTACCCCGATTGCCGATCTCGTGCCTGTAAAACTCGCCGGTACTACGGTTTCGAGAGCGACACTCCATAACCAAAACTACATTACCGACCGCGATATCCGCATCGGCGATACGGTCATCATCCGCAAAGCCGGGGAGATCATTCCCGAAATTGTCAAAAGCAAAGCAGAGAACAGAACCGGAAATGAAACCGTCTTTCAGATGCCTTCGGTTTGCCCCTCCTGCGGTCATCCCGTCGTTCGGGATGAATGCGGCGACGGCGCGGCGTTCCGTTGCGTATATGCCGGTTGTCCGGCGCAGAATGCCCGCGGAATCATTCACTTTGCTTCCAAAGCGGCAATGAACATCGACGGACTCGGTCCGCAGATGGTCGAACTTCTGTTAGCCAACGGAAAGATTCACGGTGTGACAGACTTGTACAAACTGAAAGTTGAGGATATCGCAGGACTTGACCGCATGGGTGACAAGAGCGCCGCTAACCTCATTGCAGCGATCGAGAGATCCAAAAATGCGGGACTTGAGCGATTGCTCTATGCTTTCGGCATCCGTCAGATCGGTGAAGTTGCGGCAGAACAGATCGCGGGACAGCTTCGTGACCTTGAATCCTGTTTCTCTGCGGATTATGAAACCTTCGCTTCTATGAACGATATCGGAGAAGTGACCGCGACGAATCTTGTGGAATTCTTCGCTGATCCGAACACCCGTGAACTCGCGGATGAACTCATTTCTCTCGGCTTGAACACCCACGCCGTCAAAGAAAAGACGGCAGATACCATGGCGGGATTGACCTTCGTTCTGACAGGAACTCTTCCCACGATGTCCCGCGACGAGGCATCCGAACTCATAAAAGCCAACGGCGGTAAAGTTTCCGGCTCGGTATCCAAGAAAACATCCTACGTCCTTGCAGGTGAGGAAGCCGGAAGTAAACTTACCAAGGCAAACGAACTCGGAATTCCCGTAATTGATGAGGAAACATATCTTAAAATGATAGGGAAGCAAGATATCTAAACAACTGAATAGAAGAAAATTTCGCGATGCGAAATTTTCTTCCAAAAGTGCAAATTACTTTAGTGAGATAAGAGGACTTGCCTTTGCTTAATCGGATAAGGCGGGTTTGCGAGAAGCACTTTGGAGGGTTCGCATCGGGACGTCCCCCCAGACCAAACAAAAACGGCATCCTCATCGGATGCCGTTTTTCGACGGGAAGTTGAACAGAAGAAAATTTCGCGTTGCGAAATTATCTTCCCA
>JAKSPH010000039.1 GCA_024404975.1 Clostridia bacterium
CAATGGTCATTTGCTTTTTTTATATCAAAGAACCGCTTCCCGCGGTTCTTTTTTTCGTTTTGAAGATCTATTTCCTTTCACAAAGTGCGAAATTTCGTATTACACAGTAAAAAAGCCTGTTTTTACTCCGCAGAGCAAAAACAGCCTTTTTTTAAAATTATCTTTATTGTTCTTCGATCAGAACAAAACTTGAATTTCCTTTCTTAAACAAATCGGACAAGGCGTGCTTGTCCGATCTGTATTATAATTCAACTGCTTTTGCAAATTCGTTTTCGGGAATAGGGCAGGTGTAGCCGTCCTTTGCACGCTCCGCGAATTCATCTCTTGCGGCTTTGAGGAGGTTTGCGTCCTCAAACAGATCTACGGCAGTCATAGCAAGCACCTTGGCGGCGCTCAAAAGCCCTTTATGACCGATGGAAGTTTTACCGCAGGAAACGTTCTGCCACGAATGACCGGGCGCACCGGAGGTGAAGCAGACCGTGTGAAGTTGAACCGCGGGAGTTTGCCAGGAAACGTCGCCGACGTCCGTCGAACCGGGTTCGAAGCAATCTCCGTCATAAAGCGGAGCCAGGACGTCGTTGAGTGCACGGCTTCCGTTCGCGGTTTCCTCGGCCACGCTCTTTTTCTTTTCGGCACCGCATTTTGCCGCAATGGAGGGCAGAGAATCACGGAGAGGATAGGTCGCTTTCAATGCTTTTGCGTACGCCCATTCCTTGTCGGTGTACTTGTCTACGCCGAGTTCGGCGAAGTTTTCGTACAATTTTTTCTCGATCACATGGTTTGGAACCGTGTTGGAGCAACCGTCGATAAAAATCTTTTCGTAGGTTGTGCCTGTCATCAAGGCGGCGCCTTCTGCGATCTTATCAACGCGCGCCTGCAGGGCATTTGCGTCTTTGACCAAGATGGAGCGAACCATGTAAAGCACGGATGCGGTAGGCTGCACTACGTTGGGGGAAAATCCACCGCCGTCGATCATCGCGTAGTGGATTCTTGCGTCGGGTTTTACATGTTCGCGAAGGTACTGAACACCGACGTTCATCAGTTCGACGGCATCGAGGGCGGATCTTCCGTCTTCGGGATCACCCGCTGCGTGTGCGGCAACGCCGGAGAACTTGTAAAGGGTCTGAATGCAGGAATTACAGGTTCCCGTAGCGACTTCGTTCACGTCGTCGGGGTGCCAGGTAAGGCAAGCGTCGACAGGGTAGAAGAGGTTTTCTTTCGCCATGAAGGCTTTTCCTGCGCCGCCTTCCTCGCCGGGCGTACCGAAGAATACGACAGTACCGGTTTTCCCGGTCTTTTTGAGGTATTCCTTGATGCCGTAAGCCGCGGCAAGCGCACCTGCACCGAGCATATTATGACCGCAACCGTGTCCGCTGCCGCCTTTTTGAGCTTCAATATGTTCCGTCGCGCCGCCGACCTGCGAAAGACCGGACAACGCGTCGAATTCGCCGAGAATACCGATCACGGGTTTTCCGCTGCCGAACGTGCCTTTGAAACAAGTTTGCATGTGAGCGACATTTCGTTCAACGGTGAATCCGAGTTTTTCAAGAACTTCACAGTACAGATCGGCGGATTTGAATTCTTTCAGGGATAATTCCGCAAATTCCCAAATTTTATCGGACAGATCGAAGAATTCGTTTTTTTGGCTTTCGATCGCGTCCAACGCAAGTGCTTTTTCTGCAGTCATATGTTTTTCCTTTGCTTTTATCAGAGAACTTTGGAGAGGAAGTCTTTGAGATGCGCATCCTTCGGCTTGGAGAATACCTCCTCGGGGTTGCCTTCTTCTGCGATATTTCCGTTATCTACGAACAAAACTCTGTCGGAAACTTCACGCGCAAAGCCCATTTCGTGGGTAACGATTACCATCGTCATACCTTCTTTTGCGAGTTCTTTCATTACGTCAAGAACTTCACCGATCATTTCGGGGTCAAGTGCGGAGGTCGGTTCGTCGAAGAGCATAACGTCGGGATTCATGGCAAGCGCACGAACGATCGCGATACGCTGTTTCTGACCGCCGGAAAGGGTAGAGGGGTAAACGTTTGCCTTGTCTGCGAGTCCGATACGTTTCAAAAGCGCTTCCGCGCGTTCCTTGGAATCCGCGATGAGTTTCGCTTTGGTTTCTTTATTGTAATTCTTTGCTTTTTTCAGTTCTTCAATGCCGGTTTTCACAGGCGCGTACATGATGTTCTGAAGAACCGTCTTGTTGTTGAAAAGATTGAACTGCTGGAATACCATTCCCATTTTCCGACGGGCGTGGTCGATGTCGATGAAGTTCTCTTTGTAGATCTTATCCATCAACGCCTTGTATTCTTTACCTTCTTTGTTGTGCTTTTCCTGGAGAAGATCCTCCGCTTTGATCTTTGCGATCGCGGCATTTTCGTCCATTCCCTGTGCGGTCAGTGCCTTGAAAGTGTTGGAAGCTTTGATGACTTCGGGGTGAAGGTAAGGATCGACGGGGGTGAGAAGTTTTCCTTCCATCCAGACTTCACCGAACGTGGGTGTTTCGAGAAGGTTCATGCAACGGAGCATGGTGGATTTACCGGAACCCGATGCACCGATGATGGAAACGACTTCACCTTTCTCAATGCTGGTGGAAACGCCTTTCAGCACTTTGAGGCTTCCGAAATTCTTATACAGATTTTTGATCTCAAGCATGGGCTTTCATACTCCTTTCGAGCGTTTTCATTCCCTTGGAAAGGGCAAAGTCGAGAATAAAGTAGATGATACCGACGACCATCAGTGTGCTGACGGAATCGTAGGTGACACCGACGATGTTCTTGTACTTCGTCATAAGTTCGCCGACGAAGAAGGTAGAAGCCAAAGAGGTTTCCTTGATGATGGTAATAAACTCATTGCCGAGTGCGGGAAGAATGTTCTTGACCGCCTGGGGAAGTACGATGTCCAACATAGCGTCTTTGCCGGAGAGACCGAGCGAACGGGCGGCTTCCGTCTGCCCTTTATCGACTGCTTCAATACCCGAACGAATAATTTCCGAAACGTATGCACCGCTGTTGATCGTCAAAGCGACGGCAACGCAGATGAACGCCATCAGAGTGGGATCCAACGAGTTCATAGCAGGGAAGAACGCGGGTACGAAGAAGTAACCGACGTACAACTGAAGCAGGGCGGGAGTTCCGCGCACGACTTCGACGATGGCAACGATCAATCCGCGGAGAACTTTCAGTTTGGACATACGTCCGACGGCAAACAGTGTTCCTATGATAACACCGCCGATCACGGCGATTAGGGCAAGCAGAAGGGTAAATGCGATACCGGAACCGAGCAAATCCTTCCAATAGAGGGAAATTACTTTCCACATGCCTTTAAGTAGGGAGGAAAAAGTCATTTTTCTTTCTCAATCTTTCTTATGTGATATTCTGCAATACATCTTAAATGCAGAAAATTGCCGCTGATTGAGCGGCAATGTTTCTGTGTCCGTTGAAGATTATTTTGCAAGAGCGTTTCCTGCAAGGATCTTGGAGAGGAAGTCCTCGTAGGGTTTCTTCTTTGCTGCGTCGGCAGATTCAGCAACGGTAGGAGCGTCGGAATCGAGTTTGTTACCGTTTTCATCGTAACCTGCTTCGTCGAGAGTGGAGATACCGTTGTAAACCTGGCATGCAGCGTACCATTCGTCACAGACGTCAGCTTCACGGAGAGCAATGAGTGCTTCGTTGAGCATATCGCAAAGCTCGGTGTTTTCTTTGTTTACAAGGCATACGTTGTTCTTGTATTTTTCATCGATTACGAATTCGAAGCCGGAGAACTTAATATCATCGTTCTGGGAGATGTATGCATCGCCGTTGCCCTTTGCTACTGCAAGAGCATCGATGTTACCGTTCTTCAATGCAGCGAGTGCAACGTTCAGGTTGTCGTACTTAACCATGGTAGCGCCTTTGGTAACGAGCTGTTCGGAAACGAGGAGCTGCTGAAGAGAACCGCCCTGCGCGCCGACTTTAACGCCGTTATAGTTATCTGCGTTGGTGAGATCCTTGGTGTTGGATTTCAGAGTGATGACAACCTGTTCGTTTTCGTTTTCACCTGCTTCATAGTATTCGGTGATAAGGAAGGTTTCGGCACGTTCAGCGGTCCAGGAGAAACCGGAGATGGCTACGTCAACAGTGCCGGTTTTAACTGCAGCCATGCAGGAGTCGAAGTCCATGGGCTTGATCACGAGCTTTTTGCCGAACTTCTGTGCGAAGTAGTTTGCAAGAAGAACGTCGAAACCTACGATCTGTTCGTCTTTGGATTTGGAGAGGTCAACGAATTCCATAGGAGCGAAGTCGGGAGACATTGCTACGATAATGGAATCTTCGGAGATGAAAGCACGGCTTTTCTTTCCGCAGGAGGTGAGGGTTGCGGTTGCACATACGATACATGCAAGAGCGAGGATGAGAGCGAGTAATTTTTTCATGGTGATTTTTCCTTTCAGCATTGCTGTTTTGTTTTGATGGCATTATTATACATCACTTCTTGCATAAAGTCAACACTTTTTTTGAATATTTTTTCATGTTCGTTGAATATTTATAATCTGCGTGAAAAAAAGCGCCGTTGTTTGTGCAACATTTACAGATTGGGCGCTTATATATAAAAAATAATGAAGGAAATCGACTTTTTATGGTAATTTAAGAAACCTGTTTTACATTGACACTTCGATGAATAATTGCATAATATGCAGTATATGCATGAATAATTGTTGACCGTTTATCTGAATAAATATGCAATTATTCACATTCTACACGCCGTCAGCTGCCCGAAATCCCGTTTTTCATCCCGTGAAGAAACGCAAGAGCATCGGAGATCCCGCCCACCTTGTCGATCAGACCGCAGTTCACCGCCTCGTATCCGTCGAGGATGGAGCCGATGTCGTTGACGAGCATATCCGTCCTTGAAAGCATTTTGCGAACGGTGTCTTCCTCAATGCGCGAGTGATCGGTGATAAATCGAACGATCCGCGTCTGCATCTTTTCAAGATAATCGAACGCCTGGGGAACACCGAGGACCACGCCCTGTGTCCGCACCGGGTGAAGTGTGATCGTCGCGGAGGGGACGATGAAGGATTGTCTTGCCGAAACCGCGAGGGGAACCCCGATGGAGTGACCGCCTCCGAGAACAATGGAAGCCGTCGGCTTGGACAGCGAAGCGATCAGTTCCGCCATGGCGAGCCCCGCTTCCACGTCGCCGCCGAGCGTGTTGATCAGAATCAGTACGCCGTCCACCTGCGGGGATTCCTCGATCGCGGCGAGGAGGGGAAGGATATGATCGTATTTCGTGGACTTCTGATTGGAGTCGAGTGCAAAATGACCTTCGATCTGCCCGATGATCGGCAGGCAGTAAATGCTCCCGTCCTTGCCCACAAGAGGGGTAACTCCGCCCTCGGCGACGGCTTCGTTTTCTTCTTTATTCATTTATTAGGAACCTTTCCGTTTTTTCGTAAGTTTTCCCAACTTCTTTTGCTTTACGCATTGATTTTCCGAAAAAGATATGTTATAATATACCGATGGTATGAATAATGCCGAAATAGGATTTAATTTATTAAATATAAGGAGTAACCTCAAATGAAAGAAGTTATTGTCGAAACTTCCGCAAGACACATCCACTTGACTGACGAAGCCGTTGAAACTTTGTTCGGCAAGGGATATGCTCTCACCAACAAGAAGAACCTTTCCCAGCCCGGTCAGTTCGCTTGTGCGGAAAAACTCGAGATCGTCGGCGCGAAAGGCGTGATCAAAGCGTCTATCCTCGGTCCTACGAGAAAAGCAAACCAGGTTGAACTCTCTCTTACCGATGCCCGTACCATCGGTGTTAACGCTCCCATCCGTGAGAGCGGCGACATCAAAGGTTCCGGCGCTTGCAAACTCCGCAACCCCGAAAACGGCGCAGAGATCGAACTTACCGAAGGCGTCATCGCAGCAAAGCGTCATATCCACCTTGACACCAAGACTGCGGAAGAAATCGGCGTAAAGGACAAGCAGATCGTTTCCGTAAAGATCTCTTCCGAGAGAACCACCATCTTCGGTGACGTTGTTATCCGCGTCAGCGACAGTTTCGCTCCCGCTATGCACATTGATACCGATGAATCCAATGCCGCTTGCGCATTCGGTGAAGTAAAAGGTCTTATTATTATTTAATCTGTAAAGGAGAAATACAATGGCAGAACTCGTTTATTCCCGTGAAGTGGAAAATATGTGCGTCGTTGCCAAAGGTCCTGACCACGGTCCCGCTCCTCTTCCCGAGGAAGGTCTTTGGATCAAAGCAAAAGACGTGAAAGACATTTCCGGTCTTACTCACGGTATCGGTTGGTGCGCACCCCAGCAGGGCGCATGCAAACTCACCCTTAACATTAAGGAAGGTATCATTCAGGAAGCACTTGTTGAAACCATCGGTTGCTCCGGTATGACTCACTCCGCCGCTATGGCAGCAGAGATCCTTCAGGGTAAAACCATTCTTGAAGCGCTCAACACCGACCTTGTTTGCGATGCGATCAACACCGCTATGCGTGAACTCTTCCTTCAGATCGTTTACGGACGTTCTCAGTCCGCGTTCTCCGAAGGCGGTCTTACCATCGGTGCAGGACTTGAGGACCTCGGTAAAGGTACCCGTTCTCAGGTCGGAACCATGTACGGCACTCTTGCAAAGGGCGTTCGTTACCTCGAGATGGCAGAAGGATACGTTACCAGAATGGCACTCGACAAAGACGACCAGGTCATCGGTTATGAATTCGTCAACCTCGGCAAAATGACCGACTTCATCAAGAAGGGTGACGAACCCAACGCCGCTTATGAAAAGTCCATGGGACACTACGGCAGATTCACCGAAGAAGACGGTGCGGTCAAGTACATTGACCCCCGTAAACAGTAATACAGGAGGATAGAATCAATGGCTTTGTTTGAAAATTACGAGAGAAGAGAAGCAAAGATCCTTTCTGTTCTCAAAGAATACGGCATCTCCTCTATTGAAGAATGCCAGAAAATCTGCTTGGACAAGGGTATCGACTGCGATAAAATCGTCAGAGGAACCCAGCCCATCTGCTTTGAAAACGCCGTTTGGGCATACACCGTAGGTGCTGCCATCGCTATCAAAGCAGGCGTGAAGAAGGCCGCTGATGCCGCCGCTATGATCGGTGTCGGCTTGCAGTCCTTCTGCATCCCCGGTTCCGTTGCCGAAAACCGTAAGGTCGGTCTCGGTCACGGTAACCTCGGTAAAATGCTTCTTTCCGAAGAGACCGAGTGCTTCTGCTTCCTTGCAGGTCACGAGTCCTTCGCCGCTGCCGAAGGTGCGATCAAAATCGCTCTGAACGCAAACAAGGTAAGAGTAAAACCTCTTCGCGTTATCTTGAACGGTCTTGGCAAAGACGCCGCTATGATCATTTCCCGTATCAACGGCTTCACCTATGTTCAGACCGAATTCGATCCTTACACCGAAACCGTTAAAGTCGTACGTGAAGTTGCGTACTCCAACGGCGACCGTGCAAAGGTTAAATGCTACGGTGCAGACAACGTTCCCGAAGGCGTTGCCATCATGAAACTCGAAGGTGTCGGCGTTTCCATCACCGGTAACTCCACCAACCCCACGAGATTCCAGCATCCCGTTGCAGGTACCTATAAGAAATGGTGCGTAGAGAACGGCGTTAAATACTTCTCCGTTGCTTCCGGCGGCGGAACAGGCAGAACGCTTCACCCCGACAATATGGCTGCAGGTCCTTCCTCTTACGGTATGACCGATACCATGGGCCGTATGCACTCCGATGCGCAGTTCGCAGGTTCTTCCTCCGTTCCCGCACACGTTGAGATGATGGGTCTTATCGGTATGGGTAACAACCCGATGGTAGGTGCTACCGTCGCAGTTGCCGTTGCCGTAGAAGAAGCAATGAAATAATCAACCGACAAAAAAACACCGCCCGCAAAGGGCGGTGCTTTTTTTGTAATGGAAACGGGCAGAGAAGGATCTCTGCCCGTTGATTTTTGAGATATTACATTTCGCGTCTTGTGAATCCGTCCCACGCGGTGAGAAGGAAGACAGCCATGTGGAGGACCACGGAAATGATCGCACACGCGAGTGTGTGGTGCGGGAATCCGGTAGTTCCGTTTACGACGGCGGAGAAGTCCATGTTTGCGAAGATGGAGTAACGCAGGAAGTCCAGACGGAACAACTGACCGATTGTAAGAATGGTATTTCCAAGGTAGTAGCAACCCAGACTCGCGGCGATGGCAAGCGCGTTGTTCTTGCAAATCGAGGAGAGCGCGAAGGAAAGCGACGCGATCACGAGGATCTTCACGCCGGAGAGCAGGTATTGCTTCAGGATCATCAGATAGGGGGAAGAAGTCTTGACAACGCCGTTCACGACGGAAACGTTGACAAGCCGTGCGCCGGAAGCGTTAAAGATCAGACCGCAGAGAAGTCCGCTTACAAAGACTCCCGCCAGGAGCATCACGCCGAGAATCAGCACCGTTACGTATTTTGCGGCAAGGATCTTCCAACGTTTCACGGGGGAGAGGACCAGGAACTTGATGGTTCCCGACGTGTATTCGTTTGCCACAATGGTGCCTGCGAGCACGAGAATGAAGATGGCGATCACGGATACAAGATACAGTTCCATCACAGAGATATCCCAGAAGAGGGAAGTTTCCCCGCTGTACGGTTCAAGGATGGAGGTCCCCATATATGCCGTAAGACTGTCGGAGGGGAGGGCGGCGATGTCGTTTTCCACACGGTAAGTCGCGAGTGTTACGGCATCGTGTTTCTTTTGAAGCGTGCTTTCGTCGATCGGGAAACCGAGAGATTGTTGTCTTTCCAAAGAGAGAGCGGATGCGTAAGCGTCCGAGGCGGCAAGAAGCAGACCGTAACGCCAATCGTTTCTCGTGGGAATCACGTTGTATTCAATGCAATAATCGGCGAACCACACGTTCGCGGTTTCGCGGTCGTCTTTTACGACTTGTGCGTAATCATCCGCAAAGGCGATGCGGTAATAGGTTTCGATGTTTTTCGATTTGAATCCGTTGAGGTACTCCTGGAACTTCGCATCGGAAACTTCATCTTTGATATTCCAAAGTTCCTCTGCAAAGCCGGAACTAAAACGCCAATCTGACCAGGTTTCGATACCGAGGGATTTATAGAAAGTCCACTGTGCGATCGCGTTCTCAAAATAATCGACTTCGTCTTGGTATTCTTCTTCGGTCATGTAGGAATCTTTGCGCGCGATCGTTGCTTCAAGTGCGACCTGATAGTATTCGATCTCCGAGTCGCAGTCTTCCGCAAACGTGGTCGACGGCTTGTATTCAAAATCGTAATCGAGGGATTCGATCGCGCCGAAGATCAATCCGAAGCCGAGAGAAGCGACGATCGTGAGGATCAGAAATACCCAAACGGTTTTCTTCTTGAACTGTTTTCTCCATTCGTTGGAGATAAGAAGTCCGAATTTAGACAATTTGATCGCCTCCTTCACGCTGCGTAAGTTCGATGAATACGTCTTCCAAACGTCGGTTTTCCTTGTCGGCAATGTTGAATACGGAGATATCGCCGTGGACGAGCAGACGGTTGATCTTTGCGGTAATCTCATCCTCGCTTGCTTTGTCGAACAGAACGTTCACCGAGTTTTCGGTAACGGTCACGTCCTCAAATCCGTTTTCGGAAAGGATCTGCGCCGCGCGTTCGGGCGCATCGACACGGAAGATCTTTTCGCATTTGTCGTGAGCGACGGAAGCGACGAGTTCGGAGATAGGTTGCACACTCTTGAGTTCACCCGCCACGATCACGCCGACACGGTCGCACATCAGTTCCATTTCACTCATCTGGTGAGAGGATACGACAACGCTGATGTTTTCTTCGTGTGCGAGGTTCGTCAGAATGTCGCGGAGTTCCTTGATTCCCGCAGGATCAAGACCGTTGGTCGGCTCGTCGAGAATGAGCAGTTTCGGGCGGTGGAGCAGGGAGAGCGCAACGCCGAGACGCTGACGCATACCGAGCGAGTATTTGGAAACCTTGTCGTTGATTCGGTTTTCCAGTCCGACGAGATGGATGACCTCGCGGATACGGTCTTCGCCCACGCCTTGGATTTTCGCGTACTGACGGAGATTTTCATAGCCGGAGAGATACTTGTAAAATTCGGGGTTTTCCACGATACCGCCCACGTTTTTGATCGCGTTCTCAAAATCTTTTTTCAGATCGTATCCGCAGATGGAAACCGTGCCTTGGTCGAGAAGAAGCAGTCCGACGAGGACCTTGATCGTCGTGGTTTTTCCGGCGCCGTTGGGACCGAGAAATCCGAATACCTCGCCGCCGTAGGTTTCAAACGAAATATCGTGCAGGATCTCACGTTTGCCGAGAGATTTTGTCAGATGTTCGATTTTTAATATCGTGTCCATTCGTTATCCCCCTTAATAGATCGAATCGGAATAGGAGTAATCCTGGCTTATGGAGATGGAAGCGATCTTCCATTCTCCGTTTTCCTTATGGAGTTCATAAGTAACGGAGAACCTCTCGGTCACTTTCGTGCTGACCGGCGGCTCCGAAGTGTCCGTATAACCGCGGTATAAGTCCATCACGGAGATCGGGAAGGGATCCGCACCGGTATAAGCGTTCGCTTCGTAAGATACGGAAACCGTGTATTCGCAAAGAGCGTAGCGGGGGCCGTTCGAGGAAACGGAATATCCGTCACGGCTGATCTCGCATTTGAAATTCTTGTAGTTTCCGAGACAAACTTCGTGGAGATGCTTGTCGAAGAGTTCGACCATCTGATCTTTGTCGTAGGTATTGCTGCCGGAATAGAAGATACTCGATAAAACGTCTTTTGAGGGTTCGGCGTGTTTCGCCCAATCCCGATCGATCATCGCCATGAATTCCTGCTTTGCGGCAAGTTTTTGTTCTTCGGTGTAATCGGAGCCGACGGTTCCTTCCATCAACTCGTTGACGGCGAACAAATGGTTCGTCATATCATCCGCTTTGGCGGCGATCTCCTGTTTTTGAATACCGAGAGAAATCGCGGAACCGACGGAGTAGAGGATCAGTGAAACAAGAAGGAGCAGACCGAGCCATAAACCGCGGTTACCTTTTTTCCAGACTTTTGTAATAAAATTCATAACAGAACCTCCTGTAAATTGTATTATAACATAATGCACGCGCAAAGTCAAGAAAATAAAGAAGAAGGTTCCAACCGAAACGGGACCTTGTACGATTTTGACTTTTCT
Organism: Clostridia bacterium; assembly: GCA_024404975.1. Classification (GTDB taxonomy): domain Bacteria; phylum Bacillota; class Clostridia; order Oscillospirales; family CAG-272; genus UBA1740. The sequence continues at coordinate 11,184 of JAKSPH010000039.1, forward strand.
TTGTATTTTTTGATGAAAATATATAGTTTGACTTGACATTTTTTCCGTGCTTCTATATAATATAGAAAAGCGCGGCTGACATCACCGCATAAAGGAGATAAACATGAAAGAATTCGGACTTCAAATCTATTCCATCAGAGATCATTTTACCACGGAAGAGGATACCCG
>JAKSPH010000004.1 GCA_024404975.1 Clostridia bacterium
CTGCCGTTTCAGCCTTGAGAGGGCCGTGTCTTAGCCGCTTGACCAACGAGCCATTTTTGAATGCTTGATTATTATAACATAAGGCGCGGGGAAAGTCAAGAGATTTTTGATTTTTTTTTGACGACGGTCGGACAGACGGGAAAAACGCCGAAAAACGACGGATGGGGATAAGAAATTGACGGCAAACCGCGGGGACGGGGCAAGAAACGCACGGAGAACACGGCGGTCGAAAAAGAACCTCCGGCGGTGAGGTCGGAGGTTCTCGGCTATAGATCATTCAATTGCGCCGCAAAGGGTTGCCGTGTATTTACGGCGTTACGCCTGCGGCGGCGGAAGCAAAGTACTGAAGCAGGATCGAGTCGATGTCGGCATCGGCGAGATCTACACCGGCAAGGGTGTCGATGTTCTCGACAATGTAATCCGCCATATTCTCGGAAACTTCGGGAGGAAGTTCGATGCCGTTCTCGGCGAGGACGTCGGTGAGGTTCTCGGCAACTTTGTCGGCGTACTCCTCGTCGGTCGCAAAGTCATCTCTCTTGAGCGAGAGGACGTCTTCCTGCAAGGATTCCTTCATATTGTCGTAGATCTCCATCACTTCTTTTGCTTCATCGCTCAAGTTGTCCAGCATGACGCTGATCGCGAAGCGTGCCATCGTGGATACCAGACGGGAGGTGTGGGGGTTCTTTTCAAGTTCGCCGACGACCTGCTCGACAACCGTCTTGCCGGTTTCGGGATCTTTTACGTTCATCGCGTTGATGACGGAATCCTGTTCACCCGAAGCGGTGGCGTTGAGTACGCCGGTATTGCAGAGGATGAAGTAGACGTTCTCGATCGTTCTGAGATCCGCCGAGAAATCCGTCGCGGTGGTGGTTTCAAAGATGGTGAGGAACTCGCCGAGCAACTCGTTGACGGTGGGGTTGTCAGCGGGAATGAGGTTGGGGTTGGATTTGATAACGGTCGCGCCGTTGCGGAGAATTCCGGCAAAGACGGTCGCAAGGTAATGATCATCGCAGATGATGTCGGATACTTCCTTGATCACGTCCTGCTCGCTCTTGGTGAGTTGCTTGAAATCAACGCCCTTGAGCGCGGAGAGTTTACTGTAAGAAACAAAGACGGATTTCGCGGATTCGGAAACATCGACGTCCTCGCCGTCGATGTTCAGGGTGTTGAAGCCCTTCATGACGTAGTCGCCGCCGCACTGACGGATCAGACCGACGAGGTCGGATTCCGCTTCCGTTTCGGCATAGGCGGTATAAACGGCTTTGAGATCGCTGCCGTCGTCAATCTCCGCCATGGCGTTCTTGGCAAAGACGGAAATGCTGACCACGGGGATCAGAAGCAAAGCACCGACGGCTGCTCCCTGTCCGGCACCGATGATGAAGCCGAGGAGGCGGGAGATCGGGTTGGCACGTTTTCCGTTTGCGCCGAGGACGGCACAGAGCAGGGCGTGTACGATCATCATAATCGCGCTGATCACAACGAACGCGCCGACGAAGATCATGGGGAGAACCACGACGGAAAGCGGGATCGCGGTCAGATATTCTGCCGTTTCGGCATCAAGACCTGCGATAACTTCCTTATAATCTTTCAGATAGTCGAGAAGTTTTCCCATTTTCAGGGCTTCGAGCGCTTCGCCGAAGGTCTTACCGTCCAGCTGCTGGGAGATGAAGGGGAATATTTTCAGACAAAGGATGTACGAGACCACGGCAGATGCGGCGACGGTCAGCGTGCGGACGACCTGGCGCACGGTTCCGCGCGTCAGACCCTTGAGTGCGCCGACGAGGGCGAGAACAAGGATCACCGCGTACATTCCGGTTAGGACGTAACCCGCGATGGATCCGCTCTGGAATGACGCGATGAATTCGTTAATAAAATTCATAATAACCTCCGAATAGGATTGATTATACTATTTTACTCCTTTTTGAAAGAATTGTCAAGATGGATATTTTAACTACGTTACACACCCGCTCAAAAAATGGGAGGCGGGGCAAACTTTTTGCGAAAACCTCTTGAAAAATTCCGCGGACACTGATATAATAAAGAAAAAATGATAAGGAGATTTCATCGATGAAACTCAGCGTACTTACCAACCTGTTTGCCGCTATGCCCCTCGACGAGGCACTGGCAAAATTCGAAAAACTCGGCATTGAAGCCGTAGAGATCGGTTGCGGCGGTTACCCCGGAAAAGCCCATTGCGATCCCAAAGTCCTTTTGAACGACGAAAAGGCTTTGAAGACATGGCTCGACACCTTCAAGAAACACAACGTTGAGATCTGCGCTCTGTCCGTACACGGCAACGCCGTTCACCCCGACAAAGCGATCGCGAAACAGTTCCACGACGACTTCGTTGACGCCGTCCTTCTTGCAGAGAAGATCGGTATCGACACCGTCATCACCTTCTCCGGCTGCCCCGGCGGATGCGCCGAGGACAAAACTCCCAACTGGGCGACCTGCGCATGGCCCGACGACTTCCTCGCCGTTCTCGACTATCAGTGGAACCAGGTTCTGATCCCCTACTGGAAGAAGATGGCGGAATTCTGCCTCGCTCACAAGGTTACCAAGATCGCGTTTGAAATGCATCCCGGTTTCTGCGTTTACAACCCCGAAACCCTCCTCAAACTCCGTGCCGCCGTCGGCGATATCATCGGCGCGAACTTCGATCCTTCCCACCTCATTTGGCAGGGCATCGATCCCGTTGCCGCGATCCGCGAACTTCAGGGTGCGATCTATCACTTCCACGCAAAAGACACCAAGATCGACAAATACAATACCGCGAAATTCGGTGTTCTCGACACCAAGCACTACTCCGATGAGATCCACCGCAGCTGGGTATTCCGTTCCGTCGGTTACGGCAACGGTCTCGACTACTGGCGCGATATGATCTCCAACCTCCGTTTGGTCGGCTACGACAAGGTGATGTCTATCGAGCATGAGGATTCTCTGATGACTCCCGATGAAGGACTTGAACATGCAGTCAAGTTCCTCAAAGAGTCCATGATCAAAGATCCCAAACCCACGACCATGGGTTGGGCTTGATCCGATTCAATATAGAAAAAACGGCGGGGACCAAACGTTCCCGCCGTTTTTTACGTGGATATCATCACGGTAAATGTCAATATTTGTTTGCAAAATAAAGATTTTTGATGCCGGCAGTTGTCATTTTCCGTTCGCGTTCGGTCAGTTCTTGGAACGTCTTTTGCGCGGCGAGATTTTCCGCGGTCTTACGGTTCTTGCCCGTGGCGATCTTCTCAGCATACCCCGCGACGGAGCAACGGACGGTAAAGGTCTTCATGTGGTCGGGGCCGCTCTCGTTGATAACGGTATATTCGGGGAGTGGCAGGCGGCGTTGTTTTGCGGCGCAGAATTCCTGCAATGCGTTTTTGTAACTCTGAATAGTCGGTGCCGCGTCGGTCAGGTACTTTCCGACGTCGAGCATGTTATCGACCACTTTGCCGACGGCGATCATATCTTTCCCACTGTCGATAAAGACGGCGCCGATGATGGATTCAAAGAGATCCTCCATCACGGACGGCTCGTCCGCAACATCCTGGATCCTGTCGCCTTCGCCGAGCAAAAGATACGTCTGCAAGCCGAGGCGCATCATACTTGCCGAGAGATTCTTCTTATCGGAAAGTTTGGATTTTACGTTGCTGAAATTGCCTTCTCTGAAATTCGCCGTGATGCCGAATCCGCTCTTGACGGTGAATTTGTCGATGAGGTGGGAAACGATGGCGCAGGATAGCACGGTATCGCCGAAGAATTCCAGAACCTCGTTGGATCTGCACTCGTCCGGATGCTCGTTCTCGTAGCTGGAGCGCGTGAACGCCTGACGGAGCAGATTTTTGTCGCGGAAAGTGTAGCCGATCTTTTTTTCGATTGCAGGGATGTGTTGTTCAAACATAGTGAACCTCCGAGATAAGATTGGTTCAGCCCTGTGTCTGCCGCTTGTGCTTACAAACCGCAAAAACAATACTGAATCTACGTACAGTTTACCCGATACGGGCGGGTTTGTCAACCCCTTTTGGAAAAAATAAATACATTTATAAAAAATACAGAAACCGTTGCTTTTTTCCCCGGAGTATGCTATACTGCTATCGTTCGGCGAGTGCCGGAAATCCGCAGGGCGACCTGCAAAAAAACACCTGTTCAGGAAACTTTTATGACCGAATTATTGCTTCGATTATTTGTGAAAGATTATAAAAATTCCGATTCTCCCGCCGTGCGCACGAGAGTCGGTAAAATGTCGGGTATCGTCGGTATCCTCTGCAACCTTCTCTTGTTCGCGGGGAAACTTACCGCCGGTATTCTGTCGGGCGCCGTTTCCGTCACCGCGGACGCCATCAACAACCTTTCCGACGCGTCGAGTTCCGTCGTTACCTTGCTCGGCTTCAAACTCGCGGCGAAACCCGCCGACGCCGAGCATCCCTACGGTCACTACCGCATTGAGTATCTGTCGGGACTGATCGTTTCGGGACTGATCCTCGTCATCGGTTTTGAACTCGCAAAGACTTCCGTCGAGAAGATCATCACGCCGACGGCGGTCGACTTCTCCGTACTGACGGCGGTCATCCTCGGCGTTTCCATCCTCGTAAAACTGTGGATGGCGATCTTCAATACCAAACTCGGAAAACACATCGGCTCGGCTTCCCTCTGCGCTACCGCCGCCGATTCGAGAAACGACGTGATCTCCACCGCCGCGGTTCTTGCCGTCGGCATCGTCAGTATGTTCGTCGACGTTCCGCTTGACGGTTACATCGGTCTTGCGGTCGCGCTCTTCATCCTTTGGAGCGGTGTCGGTATCGCGAGAGAAACCATCGCGCCCCTGCTCGGCGAAGCCCCCGACGAGGAACTCGTCCACAGCCTTTCCCACAAACTCAAAGAGGAGCCGGAAGTGCTTGGCATTCACGATCTGATGGTGCATGACTACGGTCCCGGCAGAAGATTTGCTTCCGTACACGTCGAAGTGGATTACCGCAAGGACGTGCTTGACGCGCATGAAATGATTGACGACCTCGAACGGAAGATCAAAGAAGAAATGAACGTCGATCTCGTCATTCACTACGATCCCATCGTCACGGACGACGAGGAGATCAACGAGATGAAAGTCCGCGTGGACGAAGCGCTCAAAGGCGTACACCCGAATCTCGCGTTCCACGATTTCCGCATGGTGCGCGGACAGGGACATACGAACCTCATCTTCGACGTGGTATTGCCACTGGAACTTGAAAACAAGAGGGAAGAAGTACGGACCGCCATCAACGGGGCGATCAACTTCGGGGACAAACGGTATTTCGCCGTGCTGACCTTCGACTCCGAATCCTTCAACGATCCCCATACGAGATAATAACGTTTCTATAAACGAAAGGACACTGTCATGATTGAAAGAAAAAAGCCGAGGACGGCAAAAATCGGTATCTTCTGCGTTTCCCACGCGACCTATGACGCACAATTTCCGGGACTTTACGACAAATTGCTCGGCTACCACGCCGACCAGATCGCTCTGATCCGTGAAAACGACGTGGAGATCGTGGATTTCGGTATGGTGGACTCCTCCGAGAAGGCGTATGCCGCCGCCGAGAAAATCGACGGTGCGGGTGTGGACGTTCTCATTTGCAATATGGTAACTTACGCGACCTCATCCGTGTTCGCCCCCATCCTCCGCAGTGCGAAAGCGCCGATCGTTCTGACCGCGCTTCAGCCCCGTTCGGCACTCGATTATACCAAAGCCAACACCTTCATGCAGCTTGAAAACGACTGTATCTGCTCCGTCCCCGAATTCATCGGCGTGGCAAAGCGCTTCGGAAAGAAGATCCACGACGTGATCATCGGCTGTCTGTACGGCGATGAAAAGGTCAAGGCGGCACTCGCCGAATGGTGCGACATCGCCAAAGTTCTGCACGACCTCAAGGGTGCGAGAATGGGACTGATGGGTCACGTTCTCGAATCCATGTACGATATGCACGCGGATCCGACGGCGGTTTCCTCTGCGTTCGGCGTACACGTCCCTCTCCTTGAAATGGACACCGTGGCGGCTCTGTATCAGACAGTGACGGAAGAGGAGATCGCCGAACAGATCGCTATCATCGACCGCGAATTCGATATGCCGGACCCCGTGTCCGATCCCGTGACATCCAAACTCACCGACGAGGACAAGTACCGTGCGGCGAAGGATGCCGTTGCACTCAACAAACTCATTGAGAAATACAATCTCACCGGTCTTGCCTACTACTACGAAGGCATCGAGGGTTCGCTCAACCGCGAAGTCGCGACCAACTTCATCGTCGGAAACTCCATTCTCAACGCGCAGGGATTTCCGATGTGCGGCGAGTTCGATATCAAGACCTGTATCGCCATGCTCATCATGGACAGACTGAACATCGGCGGTTCCTTCGCGGAATTCCATCCGTTCGATTTCGCGGAAGATTTTATTCTTGTCGGTCACGACGGACCGCACCACCTCGCGATCGCGGAGGGAAAACCCGTTCTCCGTTCCCTCAAGAAATACCACGGCAAACCCGGCAGCGGTGCTTCCGTTGAGTTCAAGATCAAGGAAGGTCCCATCACGATGCTCGGCATCACGCAGACCGCGGAAGGCAAGTTCAAGTTCGTGATCGGCGAGGGCATTTCCAAGAAAGGCGCGATCCCGCCCACCGGAAATACCAACACCCGCGGATTCTTCGAACCCGACACGAGAACCTTCATTAAGAAGTGGGTCATGGAAGGTCCCACTCACCACTACGCGCTCGGCGTCGGACACCACGCGGACACCATCGCAAAGATCGCGGAAGTACTCGGAATCGAGTACGTGATCGTGAAGTAATCGAATACGGCAGTCATATCCGACCGGCGGTTTTTTCTCCGAAAAGAGGGAAAAACCGCCGGTCTTTTTGTTCAATTTTCGTTGAGATAGTCACGGGGAAAACGGGCGCTTTTATCGCGCCGCAACCTGTAAAATGCCGTGATTTCCAAAGAAAAACCGGGGTTTTCGGGAGATTTAACTTAATTGAAGAAAGGGCGTTTTTCTCGTTTTTCAACAATTGTTGCATTGTGCAGGGCGGGTGTTCGTGTTATACTGAAGCATCTCTTACTGAAGTCTATGCGAAATATTTCACCATGAAAGGAATCTTATATGACTGACATTTTTGAGAAATGCTTCAAACCGTCCAAAGCGGACGCGATCAAAGAAAAGGGAATTTATCCTTACTTCCATGCGCTCGAATCCAAACAGGATACCGAGGTCATCATGGAGGGCAAACGCCGGATCATGCTGGGATCCAACAACTACCTCGGCTTAACGACGAACGAAGAAGTCATCGCCGCCGGTGTGAAGGCGTATCAAACCCTGGGTTCCGGTTGCTCCGGTTCCCGCTTCCTCAACGGAACTCTTAAACTGCACCTTGAACTCGAAAGCCGTCTGGCGGCGTTTCTGCACAAGGACGACGTCGTCACCTTCTCGACCGGATTCCAGACGAATCTCGGTATTTTAAGCGCCATTGCGGGACTCGGCGACTATATCGTCATGGATTCGGAAAACCACGCAAGTCTTTACGACGGCGCGCGTCTTTCCTTCGCCAAGTGCTTACATTATAAACATAACGACATGGAAGATCTCGACCGTGTCCTCGCTTCCTTGCCGGAGAACCGCGGTGCCCTGATCGTCACGGACGGCGTCTTTTCCATGGGAGGCGACATCGCCGATCTGCCGAACATCTGCCGTCTTGCCGAGAAATACGGCGCCCGTGTGATGGTGGACGACTCCCACGCCATCGGCGTGATCGGAGAAGGCGGTCGCGGAACGGGAAGTTACTACGGCTTGGAAGATAAAGTCGATATTCAGATGGGACCCTTCTCCGCAGCCTTCGCGCCGCTCGGCGGAGTTATGGCGGCTTCCGCGCGTGTCGTGGATTACGTTCGCCACGCCTCCCGTCCCTTCATCTTCTCCGCTTCCATTCCCCCGGCAAACGCGGCGGCGGCTCTGGCGGCGCTCGATCAACTCGAAAAGCACCCCGAACTCGTCGATACCCTCCGCGGCAACGCCCTGTATATGAGAAAGAAACTTGCGGAGAATCATATCAAAATGCGCCCCTCCAACGGTGAGATCGTGCCGATCATTCCGATCTACACCTACGAGGACGAAATGACGCTTGTGATTGCGAAAGATCTGTTCGATCACGGTGTTTACGTCAATTCCACGGTTCCCCCCGCCTGCGCACCCCACGAATGTCTGCTCCGCACGAGTCTGATGGCATCGCACACGCACGAATTGATCGACGAAGCCGTGCAGATCATCGCGGACGTACTCAAAAAATACGATTTGAAACCGACACTCTGATACAGACGAAAACCGCTCCGACAGGAGCGCGGAGGACAGAATATGAAACAATCGAAAGTGATCGTCATCACGGGGGCATCTTCCGGCATCGGACGTGCCGTCGCGAAAATTCTATGTGAGAAGGGGCATACCGTGTATTCCTTCAGCCGCCGCGGCGAGAGTGCGCCCGGCGTGATCTCCGTCCCCTGCGACGTGACGGAAGAAGAACAGATCAAAGCCGCCGTCGGGCAGGTGATTGCCGATGCGGGGCGGATCGACGTTCTGATCTGTGCCGCGGGATTCGGCATAGCGGGAGTCAGTGAGACGACGCCCTTGCCCCTTGCAAAAAAGCAATTCGACGTCAATTTCTTCGGCACGGTTTCCGCCGTATCCGCGGTTCTCCCGCAAATGCGAAAGCAGGGATACGGCAGGATCGTCGGCATCAGTTCCCTGGCATCCGTCTTTCCGATCCCGTTCCAATCCTTCTATTCCGCTTCCAAAGCGGCACTGGATGCCTATTTCTTCGCCCTCGCGAACGAGATAAAGCCCTTCGGCATCACCGTCTGCTGTGTGCGCCCCGGCGACACGGCGACCGGATTCACCGCCGCGAGAGAAAAAAGCGACGGCACGGACGGTTACGGCGAACGCAGCGATAAAAGCATCGCGCGGATGGAGAAGGACGAGCAGGGCGGTATGTCTGCGGAAAAAGTCGGAAGAACCGTCGCAAAGACAGCATTGAAATCACATTCGAGACCGTTTGTGATCCCCGGTGGAACCAATCGGCTTTTGGGATTTCTCTCCAAAATCCTTCCATCGCGGATGATTCGAAAGATCGTCGGGGTTATGTATTCGAAATAACCGCGCTACGGCAACCGTTCCCCTTGGGAGATAAATATGAGAAACAAGAAAATCGATTCCGATCGGGTGTACAACATCCGTGACGTCGCCTGCATCCGCGATATGGTGGAAACCAACGCGGAAATTTACGCCGACAGACCCGCGTTCCTCTGGAAGCAGAAGGACGGGATCAAGTCCGTGTGTTACCGCGAAGTCTATGACGACGTGAAGAGGTTTGCGACAGAACTTCTGGCGCGTGGTTACGCGGACAGAAAGATCGCCGTGATCGGTGAAAACTGTTATGCGTGGGCGCTCACCTACCTTACCGTTACAAGTGCGGTCGGCGTCATTATGCCGATCGACAGAGATTACCAAAGTTCGCAGTTGGAGTTCGTGATGGCGGATGCCGAAGCGGACATCCTCTTCTATTCGGACAAACACGAAAAGATCGTAAAAGGGGCAAATCTGACCGTCCCCGCCGTACCGTTCTCAGCCCTCTGCGAATGGATCGAAGCGGGCGGGGAGAAGATCCGCGAGGGAAGCACCCTTTACGAGGATCATATCCTCAACCCGATGGCGTTCGGTATCCTGCTCTACACTTCCGGCACGATGGGCGTGTCGAAAGGCGTGATGCTGACGCAGTACAACGTCTGTTCCAACGTCCTTCAGGCGTTGCGGAATATCAAAGTATATCCCACCGACCGTGCGCTCTCCGTGCTTCCGCTCCACCACACCTACGAATGTACGGCGGGATTCCTCGCGTTCTTCTACGCCGGCGCGTCGGTCGCGTACAATCAGTCGCTCGTAACGCTCCCCGCGGATATGAAGGACTTCAAGCCGACCGTTATGGTCGTCGTCCCTCTGATCTTACACAGTTTCTATAAAAAGATCCGCCAGCAGTATGAGAAGATCAAAGGCGGAAAACTCGTCTACCGTCTGCAATCCGCCATCGCGTCGCTCTCTTCCGTGAAAAGGAAAAAAGCCGTATTCGGACGGCTCACGGCGATGTTCGGCGGGAATATCCGTGCCTTTCTCGTAGGTGCGGCGGCGCTTTCCGAAGAAGCGTTTCACGCGTTCCGCAAGTTCGGTTACACGGTCTATGTCGGTTACGGTCTGACGGAAACGTCGCCCGTCATCGCCATGCACGGCGACAGATACCAGTCGCCCCGCGACGTCGGTTTTCCGCTTCCGGGCGTACAGACGAAGATCAAAGATCCGGACGAAAACGGCATCGGTGAGTTGGTCGTGAAGGGCAACAACGTCATGCTCGGTTACTACAAACGTCCCGAAGCCACGGCGGAAGTTCTCGACCGCGGTTGGTTCTCGACCGGCGACCTGGCGCGGATCAACCCGAACGGCTCGATCTCCGTCTTCGGCAGAACAAAGAGTATGATCGTGGCGGAAAACGGCAAAAAGATCCTGCCCGAAGAACTCGAAGTCTGCATTGAGAACAAAGGTCTGACGGAGGACAGTTTCGTGTTCTACGACGAGGGAGAAAAAAAGATCGTCGCCTCGGTCGTTCCGAACGAAACGCTGCAATCTTCCGAGGATGGCGGCAGGGAAGAACTGACACGCGCGATCCGCGAGATCAACGATACCTTCCCCGCTTACAAGAGGATCGGCTGCCTCGTGATCCGCAAAGCGCCGTTCGAAAAGACCACGACGCACAAGATCAAGAGAAACGACAAATCCAACCGCGAAGTCGAGGAACCCATCAGAATCTGAACAACCAAAACACGGTGATCGCTCACCGTGTTTTTTATTCGCCGTTTTGTTGACTTTTCGGGGTGCTTGTGGTAAAATGAAATCATGTAAAAAGAACGGTTTTCCGTTCGTGAACGCATCGCAGGAGAAAATATGAAAGCACACGACCTTCATAAGAAAAAGAATAAAAATCTGATGTTCTGCATCCTTATATCAGTGGTTTGTCCGCTCGGAATCCCGCTGATCCCCATCGGGTTCACGCACGGGGGTCCCGCCTGGCTTGCCGCCGCCATCGCAGGCATCGTTCTTACAGCGTTCGGCTTCTACGGAATCCCGATGTTCTGGCTCGGTTTCGCCGGACTGAACCGCAAAACCCGCGTATTTGATGCCATCGACGCCGATGCGCTCTATTCCGTGGAGGAGATCGCCACGCAAACGGCACTCGCGCCGAAACTCGTGCGAAAGGACGTGGAATGGCTGGTCGGCAAGAGATACCTTCAGGGCTTCCTGTTCGACAGAGAAACGATCTCGATCAACCGCAACCGCAAACTGAAGCCCCTCTATGAGAACAAGAGTTCCTGCCCCGGATGCGGAAGTTTCGAAACGGTCAAAAAAGAGGACGGCTATTACTGCGCGTACTGCGGTACCAAACTGTATTCCATCGGATAATGTAAATAATTATTTACAAGCGGAGGGATTATATGAAAAAACTGATCGTGAAAGGCAGATATCTCGCATGGGAGGACGGAGAGCCGTTCTTTTATCTTGCGGACACCGCGTGGGAACTCTTCCACATTCTCACCCGTGAAGAAACGGAGTACTACTTCAAAGAACGCAGCCGGCAGGGGTTCAACGCCTCTCAGATCGTCGCTCTCGCCGAGTATTCGGGCTTGACGACGCCGAACGCCTACGGCAGATACCCTCTGAAATTCAAAGACGGAGTCCCCGACGTTACCCATCCCGACACCGACGGCGAATATTCCTATTGGGATCACGTGGACTTTGCCGTTCAGACGGCGGAGAAATACGGCATGTTCGTCGTATTCGTGCTGACGTGGGGCGATAAATTCAACCTGCGCCACGGTGTCGGTCCCGTGATCTTTGATCCGGAGAACGCGTACGGGTACGCGAAATTCATCACCGAGAGATACAAAGAATACCCGAACGTCATCTGGATGCTCGGCGGCGACCGCGCGCTCGAAACGAAAGAACACAGGGAGATCGTCGACGCTATGGCAAAGGCGATCCGTGAAACGGACACGGAGCATCTGATCACCTTCCACGCGCCCGGTTCCCACGCTTCGACGGATTATCTCGCCGACGCGCCCTATATGGATTTCCACACGTCGCAGTCGGGACACGTGGCTTACGAAGCGTACCGCTCCGACGAATGCATGATGAAAATGAGAGACGCCTCGGACAAGCCGTACCTGGAATCCGAGTCGCGCTATGAGGATCACCCCATCGACTTCAAGCCCGATCTCGGCTATTGGAACGACGTCGACGTCCGTCAGAACACGTATTGGAACGTTCTTTCCGGTGCCTGCGGTCAGACGTACGGCAACCATAACGTATGGTATATGAACCGTGAGCCGAAACCGTATTTCCCGTTCACATGGCAGCAGGTCATGAACCATCCCGGTGCCGAGCAGATGCGGTTCGTGAAAGAACTGCGTCTGAGCCGGGACTATTTCTCGCTCACGCCCGCACCCGAATTGCTCTGCGAAAATTATCAGGGCATGGGGCATATGACCGCGGCGGCGGGAAACGGTTACGTTTTCGTTTATTCGCCGCTCGGACTTCCGTTCACGCTGAACCCGAAAGAGCGGTTTCCCGACGCGAAACTCTTCCGCATCCAATGGTTCGATCCGAGGACAGGGGAAGAAACCTACGGCGGCACTATCCCCAATATTCCGAACACGTTTGCGCCTCCCTCTTCCGGACGGGGAAACGATTGGGTCCTCATCCTCGACGTCATCCTCTGACCGATTTCCGGCCGGTGCGTTGCCGTCTGATTGACTGAAAAAAGGAGATACTATGCTCTGGCTGATTATGGCGGCACTGTCCGCCGTCTTTGCGGGACTGACCTCCGTCCTCGCGAAATGCGGGATTAGAAAGACCGATTCCGACGTGGCTACGGCGCTCCGCACGTCCGTCGTGCTGCTTTTTTCCTGTCTGATGGTGCTGATCGTCGGATCCGCTTCCTCGATCTCCGCGATCGAACCGCGCTCGCTCGTCTTTCTCATCCTTTCGGGAACCGCTACCGGCGCTTCGTGGATCTGCTATTTCAAGGCACTTTCCCTGGGAAACGTCAACAAGGTCGTTCCGATCGACAAATCCGGCACCGTCCTCACCGTCCTGCTCGCCATTCTCCTGTTCGGCGAAACCGCACATCTCGCGGTCAAACTGATCGGAACGGCACTTCTCGCCGTCGGCATCTATCTGATGATCGAGAAAAAGGACGAGGGAGAAAAAGAAACCAAGGCGCTCTGGCTTCCATACGCGATCGGCTCCGCCGTCTTTGCGGCGCTGACTTCCATTCTCGCCAAAATCGGTATCACCGGCGTGGAGTCGAACCTCGGAACGGCAATTCGTACCTGTGTCGTTCTCCTCATGGCGTGGATCATCGTCGCCGCAAAAGGAAAGCTTCCCGCCCTGCGTTCGCTCGATAGAAAAGAATTCGGCTTCATCGTCCTCTCCGGCATCTGCACGGGCGCGTCGTGGCTTTGCTATTATTACGCCATTCAGAACGGGGACGTCAGCGTGGTCGTCCCGATCGACAAATTGAGTATCCTCATCTCGATCTTGTTCTCTTATCTCATTTTCAAAGAAAAACTCAGTCGCAAAGCCCTCGCAGGTCTCACTCTCATGGTGATCGGAACGCTCGCCATGGCAATCCTTTCTTAAATATTCACACATGAAAAAGAACCGTGGAAACCCACGGTTCTTTTTTCGTTATTGTCAGAACGTATCTTCTTCACCGGCGAAGGGCGCGGGAGAGGGGGCTACCGCGATCCCGCTGGTAGCGATCACGTCGGAGGGATCAAAGAATTCAACGGTGAGTTCGGGAATTTCAAATACTTTTTTCATCAGCGTTTCTCCTTAATCCGCGTAAGCACGGGCGGATTGACCGTAATTGTAAAGGGCTTTGACAAGATCGCCGATCTTTGCGTTCTCATCCATGGAAATCACGTAGTCGGTGATCGAATAGGTCGCGGACGCGAGAACGGTGTCGCCGTCTTTGATGCTGACGGTGAATACCGAAGCGAAGTTGATCGCCTTGATATCGTCGGTCGTGTAAACGTAGTCGTCGTTCACAGCCGCAACTGCCGAAGCGGAGATCTCGGTTTCCTCACCTTCTCCGACTTTCAGCCAGAGCGTTTTGCCTTCAAGCGTGTCGGTTCTGAAACGGAAGAGGATGCGGTTCGCGTAGTCGAACATCACGTTCGCGCCGAGGAAGGCGGTGTCCTCACCGACCTTGGAGGAATCCTTATGTACGTCGGTGGGCTTCGCATAGGTCGAAGGCGTGAGAGAAAGATCCGCGGTTACGAGGGCATCCGCTTTATATCCGGTGTACTTCTGCGCTTCCGCGCCGTAGACGAGAAGATCCGACACAAGTGCGGAAAGTTCTGTGTCCGCTCCTTCGAGTACGGCAACGCAATATTCTTTCACGGAGTAATCCTTGGTGAAGAGAACGGTGTTCTGCGCGTCTTTTACGTCGATGCGGACGGTGTCGCCTATGCATTGAGGCGCGAGTCCTACGGAATATACCTTTTCCATACCGTTGCTCTTTTCGGAAACGTCAAGGACGGTTTCGTCTGCCGTGCCGGGATTCAGCGTTACGGTCGCCGTCGCGGGAACGGAGGCGGGCAAAGCCGCGGTGAAGTTGAGTTTTACGTCCGAACCGAGAGAAACGGAAGCGGCGTTGATGCCGGGCTTTCCGTAATCAATGGTGAAGTTGTCGATAAAGAGATTCTTGCCGTTTACCCACAGACCGTTGTAATAACTTTGAGCGGGCGTGATCGGATCGGAAACGACGAACGCGCCGTCTTTGTAATAGTCGATCTTGTTTTCGACGTAATCGACGGTGAACGTAAAGTTGGTGAACGTTTCGGCAAGAGGAGCGTCGGAAACCGCGATCGGGATCATGGTTCCGCCGACGGTCTTGATCTGACCGGATACGACGGTGTAGGGTTTCAAGATCGAAGAGTTTCCGACACGGAGATCGAGATATCCGGTCGCGGAAGCATCGGCGGAGCAGATGTCCATGGAAACCGTTACGTGATCGGAAACGTTTGCGTACGCGTTATCGGACGCAAAGTACTTCCAGACAGGGAAGAGCGTACCGGCAGTCATTTTCAGCGTTGCGCCGGTGGACATATTCCAATAGGAGTTTTCATCCGCGCCCGCAACGGTAACGAAGGGATCGGTTTTGGACTTGGTGAAACCGGTATCGGAAGAACCGTCGTTCCGATATGCGTGCATCATCGCAGAATCAAGATCGGGGTTGCCGGGCGTTACGCGGGACAGGAGACCGGGGATCTCCTCGACCGCGTTTCCGGTGTAGATCGAAATGTTATCGAAGATCCAACGGGCGGCACTGCTTGTAGAAGTAACCCGGAAACCGGTGAATTCCGAAAAGACGGGAGGGTTCTTGAAAGGTACGTTCGCCGTGCAGATGCCGTTGACGTAAGCGATCACTTTCATATTGCCGGCATCGTTGGTAACGATGAGAGTGAAATTCAGTTTCTCGCCGTGTCCGATTTTGGCACCGGAAGAAGATGTGCCGAGTTTGACAAGGGAGTTTGTCTCGGCGCCGAGAGTAACGACCGCAAGGTCTTTTGCGGTTCCGGTCGAGTCTTTTCCGTAGATCGAGAAGTAACCGTTGGCATTGCCTTCGCCGTGCTCCAGCGTAAAGGAAACCGTGAGGGTGGTGAAGTTCTTGTACTTTTCACCGTCCGCGGCGGAAAGACCGAGAAGTTCGGGTGTCAGTACGACTTCTTTGTTGTACTGATACTGCCATGCGTGGTTGCCGTCTGCCTGTTCGATGACGGTGTTGTAGATCTTGGTCGAGTTCGGAGCGAGAAGGTTCGTCTGGAAGGTGCTTTCGTTTTCGAAGTCCTCTTCAAACAGTAACTCGGATCCCCCCTCCGCCGAAGCGGAGATGGGGATGAGTACGCCGAGCAGGAGAGAAAACGCAAGCAAAATCGGGATCAGCTTTTTCATTTGTGTTCTCCTTACGTTAAGTTTTATTTACATTCAGTCTGCATCGGAAATTGTGAGAGTGGCGGTTACACCGATACTGTTGTCCGCAATTCCGGACAGGGAGGAGAGATCTGCGGCACTGCCGGAGATCGCAACGTCCGTGGCGGCAAGTTCGATGGCGAAGAGGTAATCACCGGTCGTGCCGTTGTCGGTCTGTGCAAGCAGGGTTACGTCGTATCCTTCGAGGTAAGCCGCAGCATCGTCGAGCGATGCGATATGCTCACCATAAGCGACGTCAAGACGGTTTCCGGCACTGTCCGTTTTTCCGGTTTCGGAATGAAGTCCGAGGATCACGGCATCGGCATCGGGGAAGGTTTCGGCAATACTGTTGACCGCCGCGGTCAGGTTTTTCTTGATATTCGTGTCGTCAAGTTTTGTGTTGTTTCCGAAGTAAACCGAGGCGAAGACGATCTTCTTTCCCGAATCCTTATGAATAAGGGAAACGGCAAGCATTCCGGCATCGGTGCTGGAAAGTACGATGGTGGAATAAGTCGTGCAGGTCGAGTCGTATTCGTATTTCTCCGTGTTGTAGAACACGTTGAATCCCATACCGCCGGTACCGTTTCTCGTCGTGGTAAAGGAGAGCAGTTCCCATCCTGTGATCGAAGCGGGGAGTGTTCTCGCTCGTGCGCCCTCATAGAGGATCACATCAGTCGAAGACATTGTGGAAACCAACGTTTCGAGCGAGGCTCCGGGAATACAATACTTTGCGTCGCCCGTAGCGGCGTTTGTGGCACTTGCCTGTTTGAGTTTGATCTGTGCCACGTTGATTTCGAGAGGGCCGGCGACGGTCGCTTTATAAACGGCATTGACAGAGAAATCGGAAGTTACGTTTTCGATACTCTTATCCCAACCGGTGAAGCGGTAACCCTCTTTGACGGGTGCCGCGGGAGCAACGGCGGTCTGTCCCGCTTTGGTGGGAACGGCGGCGATCAGTACGCTGTCGGCGTAGAAGGAAACCGTGAAGGCAGGAGAGTAAACGGCTTTGACCGTCATATCCGAAGTAACGGAGGAGAAGTCCGCATCCCAATTTTCAAAGAAGAATCCGGAAATCAGGGGAGCGTCCGGAGCTGTTGCGGCTTTGCCTTCATTGACACGGACGGTCGCGATCACCGCGTCGTCTTTTCCTTTGAAGGTGACGGTGTAAACGTTCACGCTGTTGTAAAGCGCCTGAATCACGGTGTCGGAAGTGATGGCGGTGAGAGATTCGCTCCAACCGCTGAACTCGAAGCCTTCGTATACGGGAGGTTCGGGCGCGGTAACGGACAGACCGTTTCCGATCTTCTTCTCGGTGAGAACGTTGCCGTCTTTATCCTTGAACGTAACGGTGTAGATCGGGAAGTGTGCGGAGAAGAGTTTTCCGTCTACGAGCGCCCATGCGGCATAACCGTTTTTGCTTGCCGCGGTGTTGAGCGCGGTCAGAGCCTCCGCGGGATCCGTGATCGGCGTATTCGTGCCGACCGTCGTTCCGTTCTTGGTGATCGCAACGGGAAGAGTGGGATTGTGCGTGGGATTGTAATAGTTGTTTTCGGGTCTGGGATCGTTACCGCCCTTATCGACGTAACCGACGATCAGACCGACACATTCGGCATCGGCGGGCGTATGAATGATCGCATCCGCGTAGCAGTACGAGATCTTCGCGTTTCTGTTGACGTGGGAAGCGCCGGAAATACCGCCGACGTTTTCGGTGCCGGTGATCTCGCCGATGAAGGAGCAGTTGGTGATGGAAGCGAAACGGTTTCCGGAGTTGGAAGTACTGTCTCCGGCGATACCGCCGACGTATTCCGTACCGCGCACCGTACCGTTGGCGTAGCAGTTGAGAAGTTTGTAACCGCCCGCACCGCCGACGATACCGCCGACGTCACTGCCGCCGATGGCGCCTTCGGGAACACGGGAGATCACGTTGCCGGAGAATACGGCGTTGTTGATCTCGGTGGTCGCGTCGTTTCCGGCACTGGAGTAACCGAGAATACCGCCGGTGTACATACCGAGGTGGTTTCCGGATTCATCGCCGCGGTTGTAGGGAGAATACTTGGTTCCGCCGACGGAGAGGACGTTGCCGTTCACGGAAACGTTGGTGATCAGAGTTCCGATGGCTTCACCGATGATACCGCCGGTGTAGCAACCGGAGTTCTCGTTGCCGTCGCGGGCGATATTGTTGACGTCGCCGATGAAGGATACGTTGTCAATCGTGCAGTTCTTCGTTTGACCGACGATACCGCCGACACGTTTGATACCGTAAACGTTGCCTTTGACGGTAAGATTGCGGATGGTCGCGTTTTCCGCGTAGCCGAACAGACCGGCGTTGCACATCACGCGTTCCACAAACAGACCGCTGACGGTGTGTCCCTGTCCGTCGAAGGTTCCCATGAAGGGATGGAAGTAGTAGTTTGCGGAGGATTTTTCATAGCGGAGTTCCCAACCGATGGGATCGAAGTTCGGGATTCCCGACATATCGAGGTCGCAGGTAAGAATGAAAGTCAGTCCTTCGCAGGTGTGGAGTTTGTTGACGTACTCGGAGAGCAGGCAGAGTTCCTTGGGGGTGGAGATCGTGATGACCTTTGCCGCCGTGGGCATTACGGTGCCTGCGGCGATCTCGGTCATCGTGTACTGTTCCTGCGCGTCAAACTGATGAGTGACGGGGACGGCAACGACTTCTCCCTCTCCGACGAAAGCGGTGACGGAGAGTGTCGTAACACCCGCTTCCGAGGTCAGAGCGGTTTTCAGTACTTTACCGTTCTGCGTTGCGTAGGGGAACGCGAAGGTGTCTTTGTTGACGGTGAATTTCACGGTCATGGGTTCGCCGATCGCTCCGGCGGCATCCGCGGGAGTGAAAGCGATACGGTCTGCGCTCGCGGAAATACCGCTGACGGTACTTCTGCATACCGTAACTTCGCCGGCATCGGGAACGGCATCCACGAAGAGATAGACGAAACCGCCTTTGTTGACGACTTTCGCGTCGATCTCCTTGCCGTTCTGATAAGCGCGAACGGCGGTCCACGTGTCGTCGGCGAGGATCTTGACGGTCAAAGGACAGTCATAGAGTGCGTCGTTCATGCGGTCGGTCAGCGTGAAGGTGATTCTGTTTTCCGTTGCGGAAGTAACGTCCAGCGTTGCCGTATCGCGTTCCTGTCCGTACTGTGCCGCTTTGACGAAGGTGGTGGACCAGACGGTGTCACTGTTATCGTGAAGGATGGAGAACAGGTTTCCGAGTTTGTCATAATCACCGCCCATGGAGTGATAGTGAACGCTCAGCCACTGACCTTCCATGTGGGTGAAGGTCTGTGCGGCATCGGAGGGGAATCCGCTGTAAGAACCCGTGCAGTTATAATCTACGGTAGCGATATCGTTGATGTATCCGCCGGTTCCGCGTCCGCCGATGTAAATCAGAGAGGAGATGTCGCGTCTGTTGAATCCGCAGGGATAACCGATGATGCGGGAAGGTGCGGCGCCTGCCGCGGTGATGTCTTTCGCACCGAGATAGAAGTCCATCCATACGAATGCCGTTCCGGGCGAGGACTGATACTCGTCGCTGGAAACGTGATAGTGTCCGTGGGACTGTACCGTCTGACCGCTCAGCACCTGCTCGTGCCAGGTAACGCCGGTTTCAAGGTAGGTTCTCGTGGGTGCCATGAAGGTGACCGGCACGCCGTAAGTCGCAGAGAGGGTATTCCAATTTGCGAAATCGGACATCAGGTTATCGTCGCAGGTCATGGTGAACACGCCGGTTCTGTCGCCCTGGAAGAGGGCAATGTTCGCGGAACCGTATTCCCCTGCGGGGAGCGACGTGTAATCCGAAAGCCGGATGCGAGCCGTTTCCGTCTTGGGAAGAGTGATCATCTGATTGGCGGGATCGGCTTCATAGGATTTGACGAAAGAGAATTTATCGACAATGCGGACCGTTACCGCTTTGAGGACGTCGCCGTCGGTCACGTTCGCGTCCGTTCCCGTGCCGTGGAGGACGGCATAGATCTTGGTCGCGCCCAATGCTTTACCCGTGACCGTACCGTTTTCGGAAATCTCCGCAACGGCGGGGTTGAGGGAATGCCAGGTGACGGTGTAACCCTTGGTCGCCAAGGTCCGGTCGGCGTGGTAGTCATAACCCGAAAGGCGGGTGCAGATATCCATCACGAGGGGCGTGTCGATCCAGGTTTCGAGAACGCCGGGGCTGATATAGAAGTTGGTCGTCGTTTCGGCGGGTGCTTCTTCTCTGCCGTTCAGTTCACCGTCGAAATCGACGGCACTCTTTCCGTAGAGGCAGGTGGCTTTCGCAAGTTCACGCATCGCGGTATTCGCGGATTTCTGCATGGAGTAAACGTAACTGTTTACGGAGTAGGTGCAGGTCGCGAGGACGGTGTCGTTTCTGACAAGGTCGATGACGTACACGTTCTCAAAATCTTTTGCCGTAAGGGCATCCGTGGTAACACGGTATTCGCCTTCGGTGATCTTCTCGATCGCGAGATTCTTCTTTTTGCCCTTGACGTTTGCCGAAACGGTCAGCCCGTCAAGCGAGGACGCGTTGAATCGGAAGGTCAGATAGTTCTTGTCGGCAAAGACGAGGTTCGCGGATGCGAACGCGTACCCGTCGGCGAAACTCTGTGCGGATTTCACCGAATCCTCCGCCGTGAGAATCTCGAAGAGGGAAGCGCTGACGCCGGCGGGGAGTTCCGTTTCGGAAACGAGCGCGTCCGTCTTATGATCGGTGAAGATCTGCGCCGCGCCGCCGTAGACGAGAATGTCCGCGATCAGCGTTTTGAGTTTTGCCGTTGCCGCTTCGGTGTAGGAAAGCTCCGCCGCACTTTCGGAAAGAAGCTTCGAGAGGTAACCGGTAACGGTGAAGTTCTCGGTATCCAATACCGTTTCGCCGGAAAGGAGTTCCAGCGTCAGCGTATCGCCGAGGCATTGAGGAGAACGTCCGTCAAAACGGAAAAGATATTCTCCCGCTCCGAGGGATTCGCCTGTGAGCAGGCGGGGAGATTCTCCCTCTTTGGTTACTCGGAGTCCGGGATCCGTCACGCCTTCTGCCGTAGCATAGACGTTGACGGTGAAGTCACTGCCGACCGAAAGGCTGACAGTCGACAATTCTCCCGAAGCACTGCCCGAAAGCAGCAGGGGAGATCCGCCCTCCGCAGGAATAGCAAATGCCGTTTGTGCCATAGTGGGCAGAAGAAACAGCACCGCGAGAATCAAAGTGAAAAGCCGGAACGATTTTTTCATAAGCATTTCTCCATAGATATTTTATGAAATCAAGTTCATTATAACATAGCGCATAAATGAAATAAATGGAGAAAATAAAGCAGGGTTTAGACAAAATAAAGATTTTTCCGTTTTTGCTTCTGCGGACACACGTTCCCCGCTTTCATTTTTCAAAGACAAAAAAACGCCGAAAAAGGCGAAAACCTCTTTCGGCGGGTGTAACTTTGAATGATTCGGATAAAACGGATCAGCGGGACACGGCGGATGCCCACGCGAAGGCGGGGGCGGGAGCGGAATCCGCGGTAGTCTGCGGACGTTTCAGGAAGAACTGGTCGATGCCGCTCCACTCGGTGTGCAGGAGGATCTCCGCGCCGGACATACGGTACAGACGCGCGTTGATCGGCGAGTGGGTTTCGGCGTAGATCGGCGAGCCGTCGTCGAGCTGACGAAGCAGGTCAAAGAAGATGCCGGTACTGCGGCAGTCTTTTCTGACGCAGACCGCTTTGATGTAAACGTCTTTTTCGGGATCGTAAAAGTTCTTGCGGTGGGATTCCTCAAAAGCGGAAAAGTCGTTAACTTTCCGAAGGACCGAGAGCCGGATGTGAAAGAGAAAACCGAAGAAGAATCGAGGGTTCAGGATCAGACCGAGAGTGGAATGTTCGCGGTCGCCGGGACGCATCACACTGATGATCGCCTCACCGTTTTCGGTGACGTAGGTGTAACGGAGCCGGGCATAGAGGCGGAACCAGAAGAAATAGAAGATCTGACGTTCCTTCATTTTATCGTTTGGAAAAAATGCGTGATAGATCGGGTAGTCACGGAAGCATTCCGCCATAGTCTCGGCGGCGGCGCGGACTTCCCGTTTGGTGATTTTGCGTAACTTCATAGATTCTCCGTAAGGTTTATAGCAAGAGATACAGTTCAACGCCGAAGGTCAGGAGTCCCTCGCGCATCGTCGCAAGAGTGAGGGCGCAGAGCGGGATTCCGATCACGGCAATGAAACAAAACGTGAATACAAGTTCAGTCGCAAGCATGGTGCGAAGTTTCTTTTTGCTCATACCCGCAACGGTGTAAAGCCCGAATTCCTCCCTGCGGGAACGGTAACTTTCGACAAGGTTATCCGAAACGCCGATGAGGGAGAACAGGAGCAGCAGTACGGCAACGATCCTGCTGAAATAGATGTAGATCATATTGTAGCCGATAAAACGGTCGATCGCGGCGGTGGCGGGCAAAACGCTGACGGTTTCCGCCGCAAGCGTTTCGGTGACGGCGGCGTACAGGTCGCTTTGGCTCACGCCGTCTGCCGCTTTGATGAGATAGGAATCGTAGGAGATGTCGAACACGTCCGGATCGAAGACCATAAAGAAGATATTGCTGTTCAGCACCTCGCGCACGGTGACTTCTTTCGTCACGGAACCGAAGGTGACCGTCACGCGGTCGCCTTTCCGCAGACTGAACTTGCAGGCGTAGGCGTAGGACGTTACGATCTCGTCGCCTTGGGGGAGGGCAACGCCCTTCATATCGTTCACGGTGTCGGAGGACGAGAACGCCCAACCGGAAACGACGGTGTTCCTGCTCTTGCTTTGCAGATGACCTTCAACGAACGCGGAGCCGTAGATGGCGCCAATTTCGGGGACGCCGGCGAGAGTTTCCGTCACGCGGGCGGTACCGCCGGTGAGGGTGTAATCCGCGTCGAGCACTTTCGGTGCCTCACGGTTCACGAAATTGCCGGAAATGCAAGTGGCGGTGAACGTCGAGAAGAGAACGACGGTGAGCAGGGAGAGCAGACGAACCGTGTTCGACAGTGCCGGTACGCGGCAGGCGTTCTTCAATGCGACGGCACCCGGCACGGATTTTGCTTTCTTTGAAAGTTTCGCGGCGATGAAGCAAAAGATACGCGGCGCATAACTTGCGATCAGCAAGAACATTGTCAGCATCACGATGATCATCACCGTGAATTTCTTTCCGCCGCCGATGAGGAGCATTTCGGCAAACGTGAGCGCAAGGAACGCAGGGAGGATAACCCGTGCCGCGGCGGGAAGGCGGAACCTGCCCTCACGCTTCTTCTGACGGATGCGGAAGATCACGGGCGTGACCGCCGCGACGGAAAGCACGATCGCCGCGCTCAGAAGGAGGGACAGGGCGTTCGGCGCATAGGTAACGTAGGTAAAGCCGATCGCCTTGACCGTCGCTCTGCCGACGATGCCGGAAATGGCAATGCCGATACCTGCCGAAACGGCGGTGTAGAGAGCGATCTCCGCGATCTGAAAGAGGAGCATTTTTCTTTCGGTGACACCGCAGGTCGAGAAGAGCATCGCGCTCTCCGCACGGTCTTTCGCCATGCACGAAACACAGCAGGACGCCACCGAGAAGGAGGCGACGGCAGTCATCAGAACGATCAGAATTACGATCGCCTGCAAGGCGACGACGATGCCGGAAGTTTCCGTGTTGTCGACGGCGGTGATATTGTCATTCGGAAAAGCGGCGCGCAGAGCCGCGACGGCGGATTCTCTGTCCGTATCTTCCGAAAGGCGGATATGCAGTGTTCCTCCGGGGGCAAAGGTAGAGCCGAGAATGGTGGATACCGTCGGATCGTCAATGAGGATCCCGACCGCGCCGGTCACGTCGACCATAACGTCTGCCGAGCCGAGGAATGGGTAAGGAGAGATCCCCGCAACTTCGTAAGTAACCGTTTTGCCGAATACTTCGAGTGAGAAGGAGTCGCCCAAGGCGAGGTTCTGCCCGTCGGCGAAGGATCTTGTGATGAACGCAACCTTTGCGATCTCGCCGCGAGAGATCCCGCGGGAGGTTTCGAAACGGATGTCAAACACGTCACCGACCGTGGAGAACGGCACGGCAACTCCGCTGACCAGCGCCCCGTCTTTGAGGTACGGCATCGTGAAAGAGCTTGTCACCGTGATGCCGTCAAGCACCGCTTCGGCGTCCTCTGCGAAAAGAAATCGGGAGGAGGAGCCGGCGCCTGTCGAAACCGTAACGTCAGCGTTTCCGTTTTCCTGAGCGATCCTCTCACGCTCCTCCGCTTTCATCATCATACCGGACGAAATGCCGACGTTGAGAAGCGAGAAGGAAAGCAAGAAGATCAGGATGATCAAAAACGGTTGTGCCGGGGCTTTTCCGACGGTACGGAAAATATGTTTCAGATAAAACTTTCCCATCAGATCGTCCCGTCTTTGAGTGTGATTTTACGTTTCGCGCAATCGGCGACCGTCGCGCTGTGCGTAACCATTACGATCGTGGTACCGTCCTTCTCATTGACCTCGGAAAGAATGTTCATCACACTCTTTTCGTTGGCACTGTCGAGCGCGCCCGTCGGTTCGTCGAGAATGAGGATCGAGGGGGCGTAGGTGAGGGCTCTTGCGATCGCGACGCGTTGGCATTGACCGCCGGAAAGTTCGCCGGGGAATTTATCGGCGAGGGCGGCAATGTCGAGTTTTTTCATAAAACGCTCATAGTTCTTTCGCACGGTTTCCTTATCGCACGAGGAGAGCGACGCGGGTAACATCACGTTATCGCGCACACAGAGCGTCGGTATCAGTTTGAATGACTGAAATACGAATCCGAGGTCATTGCACCGCATTTTCGCGGTCTGCTCGTCAGTCAGGGCGTAGATGTCTTTGCCGTTATGCAAAACGGTGCCGCCGTCGGGCGTGAGAAAGCCGCCGATGATGTTCAGCAGGGTGCTTTTTCCGCTTCCGCTGCGTCCCATGATCGACACGAATTCACCGTCACCGATCGTGAGCGTGATGCCCTTCAGGACCGGTTCGCCGTTATAACCCTTCGTAACGCCTTTGACCTCAATCATAAAATATACCTCTGATGATCCCGCGCAGAAGCGTCGGGAAGCCTTTGCTTTCCGCGGCATCGAGATCTGCCGCTTTCGCGGTCGGGACCGCGAAGAATTCCTTCAGATCCGCGGAACTTTCGATCGCCGTGCGGTATCCAGCGGCGGTAAATCTCACCTCGCAAAGCCGTGCGAACTGCGCTTTCGTCTGTTCCGACAGACCGTGATAAATAGTGCCGAGTGCCTCGCCGTTCTCTGCCGTTTTCAGATCTGAAACCGTCTGCACGGAGATCTCGCGTTTCGCGGAGTCGAGGAGAGCGAAGAGATCGTTGAAGAAGGCGGCGGCACGGGCTTCGTCACCCGCGTCGACCGTGGCTTCGTAAAATGCTTTCACCGAGCCGATCGCGCCGAATTCCTCGAAAAGAACCATCCACTCGTCCGTCGAAAGGGTAATGTCCGTGTCGAGCGAACGGATGACCGAAGCGATCTCCGCGTCGGTGAATTCTTCGGGGAAGGAGGCGTTATCAAGCGAGGCGAGAAACGCGCCGGAGGAGAGAAGCATTCCGCGGGAAACGGCGGCAAACGCGCGGTTGTCAATGCCGTCGAAGATCGTCTTACGCCGTCTTGCGTCCTCGGCTTTGTTCTTGTAGCGGTAGCCGACAGAGGGGTATTTTTCCGCGAGCGAGAGGTTGTACCCGATCGTATAATCGAACTTACAGTCGATCATTCCGCGCAAAAGTCCTTCGAGCGTCGTTGTCCCGAAATGGGAGAACAGCAGGCGCATGAAGTCGCGGAGCGTGTCCGCTTCCTCACTCGGAATACCGCCGTTCAGCGCATCATAGAGAAGTTTGGAATAAACCGTTTTTCTTTCTTCAATCCCGTCGAAGAAGGAGAGATAATCCGCCTCAGCGATACCCTCCGCGTAAAAAACTTCTTCCAGACGGGCGGAGAGCGACGGGATACGGTCGAGAAACCCGGTCGCTACCGAAGCCGGCAAAAGATCCGCGTACGAACGGAGCAAGGCAGAGAGCGTATTCTTTGCCGAAACTCTCGTTTCGCCGGCGTAATTATGCACGGGCTCGGACGTGATAGAAATGCCGCTTTGCAGCGGAGCGGTTTCCCTGTTACAGGAAACCGCCGAGAGGAGCAAGAACGGCATTAGAAAGAGTATCGCTATTCGTTTGTTGTGAACCTTCATCCGAAGGATCAGTCTTTCGCACCGAATTCGATGAACGCGTCGTACTCACCGAAGACGTCTTCTTTGGTGGGGACGGGTTCTTTGGATTCGAGGTCGAGGACGCAGCCGATGGCTTCGTTCATGCCCATTGCGGACACGTTAACGTCGAGGTGTTTGCCTGCAGTTGCAACGGAGACGGCACCGAGAAGGTAACCGGATTCGCCTTCGGTGAGGGCGTAAACGGAAATGTCGGCAGCAAATTCACCGTTCAGGTTCTTCATATCGAAGATAACTTCGTAACCGAAGAAGGTCAAGCCGATCTTCACGCCGCCATCTACGTTATCAAAGCGGAGAACCGCGTCACCGAGCATGGAGTCGGAGAGGATGAAGTCAAATCCGCCGTCGCGGTTAACGATATAACCGTTGCCTGCAAGGACCATGGCAACGATAGTGTCGAGGTTGAAGTTGAAGTAGTCGTTTCCGCCGTCGACTTTGTCGAGAGTGAAGGCAAGAATTTCGCAATCACCATTGCCGAACATGCCAAATTCCAAGCCAAGAGCGAAGGAGAATTTCTCGTCGTTGTTGACGAGGTCAAGGGTAATTCCCTGATCTTCCGTAATGTAGCCGAGGAGGATTCCGTCGTCATTCGCATAAGGAACGGCAAGGCCGAGGTCAAGACGGTAAGTAGCAGTGCCGTTTCCGCCTTTCACGCAAGTAAGAGTGAGATTCTGTGCTTTCTGATTTCCGGAGATGACGGTATCGAAGTCAAATCCGCCGTTGGTGAACAGGATGGATTCAAGGAGCATATAATCGGAGAGTTTCCAAACGAATCCGCCGTTTTCATCCTTCGTCCAGGAGAACGTGATGACGTCGAGGGTTCTGTTTTCACCATAATAGTCCTGATACAGTTTCACTTCGACTGTATGGTCATCGAGATTGAAATCTGCAACGAGATCCATATTGTCGCCTTCATCGTCATAGGGATCGTAGACTTTATTTTTATACTCATCGTAATTGTCGGAATAAAGAGAAGCCGTAAGTTCAAAGCCGTGTTCGGTGGGCTGATATTTGAAGGTTACGCAGATGCTGTAGGTACCAACGCGAAGCATAGCGACATTGACCTTGCCGTTTTCGACTTCTATGTCCGACTCAAAGAAGCGGAAGGTTTTTCCAAAGACGTCAACCAAATCGAGTGAGCCCTTGAGACTTTCGCCGGGCGTGTAAACCAAGGTACCTCCGGAAACGACCGTATAGAGGTCGCTGCGGAATGTCTCTTGGGAGTCACGGAGGCACAGGAAGCGGTTCGTCTTTACGGTGATAACGTGGGTTTCCTTATCTCTCGAAACGGTGATGAGAGGATAGGTCAAGTAAGCCTCGTGGATGATGCCGACGTATTCATCGCCGTGCTCATCCGTGGCTTTGGTTTCTTCATAGAAGTTTGCAACGGTTTTGGAACCGTACGAGAATTCAAGCGTTCCGTCTTTGCAAATTTCAAAACTCGTATAATTGCAAAGTTCATACTTTTCGCAAATTGCGTAGAAATCGGAGTCCGCGGTTTCACCGTCGGCAACATATTGATACGTGTGCTGTTTGTCTATGGTTTTTTCACTATTATTGTAATCCGTAAGGGCAAAGACAAGTTTTTCCGAAGAAATCTCGCAGTCGATCAAAGGAGCGACTGTGTTTTCGCCTACCCAGTAGATGTGTTCGTAAGTGTAAAAACCGTTGGTTTTGTAAAGATTGGTTTCTTCCTGGGCATAGGCCTGATTTGCAACGAAGTGAGCGTCGGCGTTCTTGAGAATTTCGCAAGCGACGGTGAATACGTTTGCGTTTTCGGCGGCTTTCGCAGTCTTTACGATATTGCGGACGTCGTCTTTGAAGTTCACGGTGACGTCGATGTCCGCATAGTACTCGTAAGCAACGTCGAAGAGGTAATTAACCTCATCCTTACCGGCGTACTTGGAGGACGTGGGCTGCTCGATATCATTGCTGAAGTGCTTGAACTCGACCGACGCGGGAGTGATCGTCAATTCCCAGGCGTTCCGCACTTCGGTCTTCGTTGCGGTGTAGTTGTCATCGTCCATGACGTATCCGACTTCGTTTTTATCAACGGCTGCGGTTCCTTCGACAACGAACTCATCGGGAGCGTAGACGAAGATCTCGTCTTTCTTGATGTCAGCGCAGTAAATATTCTCAAAGACCGTGTACTTCCAGCCCTTGGGGCAGGTCTTTTCTTCATCGAAGTAATAGGTCTCGCCGTTATCGTGAGCGTTTACGGCAACGTGGACCGTACCTTCCTCATCTGTGGTAACGACAACGGAATTGAACGTTACCGCGGATTGCTTGACTTCAAGAGCCACGAAGGAATCTTCGGGGGTTGCACGGTACTGTACGTTTTCTCTTTCGCCGTCGTCATCGTAGGCGATGTTCTCGGAGAGCACGGCATTGATCTTGCCGTCTTTTACGTCGACGAACAGGGTTTGCGGAACGAAGTATTCGTATTTTTCTTCCTGATCGAATCCTTCGCCGTATCCGGTGATCTCAGGGTAGAACGCTTTTACGGCGGGAGCTTCGTTCATCTCGAAATGGAATTCGGAGATCTTTCCGTTCTCGTCAAGCGTCATACTGAAATCGACGGGGGTGTAGTTTTCGGGTTCGCCGGTAAGGAGGGAGGTTACTTCGTAATTGAACGCGTAGCCGTCTTTACCGAATTTCACGGTTGCTTTATCGACGTCAAGGGGGAGCGGGAAGGGAAGTTCTCCTTCGAAGAAGAAGTTATCTTCGGTCACTTTGACGGTGTAGGCTTCCGCGTAGTTTTTCGCATCGGTTTCTTCCTCTTTGACGACCGCGTATTTGTTGCCGGTCAAGGTCACGCCTTCCGTCTTGCTGACGGTGAGGACGGTACCGGGATATACTTCGGTAGCACCGTCGGCGACTTCCTCCGTAGAATAGGAGGTCACGGTGAGAAGACCGTTTTCGCCGTAAACCGCATCGAGGACGTCAACGACCTGCTGTTCTTCCTTGCCGTTGAGGATCTTGTTGTATTCATGGAGAGTGAAGTGACCTTCTGTATCAATGAATACTTTGAGTTTCTCATATTCGGTCATGCCTTCGGGAACGTCAACAAGGGAGATCTCGGAGCCGGTTTCCACGTCGTAAACGACGGAGGAGCGGGTGGTGACGATTTCTGCGGCGATGACCTTGTCGTCTTTCACGGTAACGGTGAGAGTTTTGATCATGGAGTCGAGAGTTTTTGCATCGTCGACGATGGTCGCGTAGTCAAGCGCGCCTTCGATGAAACGTTCGCTAACGAGGTCGTAAATATCGCTGACCTTCATCGCGAGTGCATCGGTAACTTTTGCTTTGTATTTTACGTCGTAAACTTCGGTTTTCCACTGTTCGTAGGTCTGTTCACCGACGGGGTTGAATTTGAGGAGAGTGCAGATCTTTGCGTTTTCCGCTTCCAGAAGAAGGGTTTCGATGGAGAAGTCGCGTTCGAGAACGGCGGAAGCAACGGCGTTGACGATCGCGAAGAGCTGGTCGCCGGGAACACCGGTCGCTTCAGCGAAGTCGACCATCACGTCAACGAGTTCGCCGACGGTCTTTCCGGGAAGTGCGTCAACGTATGCGACGAGTTTGTCTGCGGCGTCTTCTGCGCCGTAAGCGTCATTGAGGAGGGAAGCAACGGTTCTTTCACCGTTCACGGTAAGCATCTTGGAGATACCTTCCGCATTGAGCGTGTAAACGGTCTTGCCGTCGTCTTCGGTGATCCCGATCATATCCTCGGTGTTCACTTCGGGAAGTTTGATGAGATTGAGGACGCCGAGCGCAAGAAGGGTAAGGTTGCCTTCTTCGTCAACGAGGACTTTGGCAACCGCGTTGGCCTTGCGGGCGATCTCATCGAGTTTCTTGATCTGTTCGAGGATCTCTACGGGAGAAACTTTAAGATCAAGGGAGGATTCGAGAAGGGAAGCCAGGAAGGTGTCGATATCGTAGTGCATATTCCGCAGTACTTCTTCGCCTTTGGAAACGTAGAGGTAAGCGTCATCGCGGTTGAGATAGAACTTTCCGACGAATGCCTCGGGAGCCGCGGGAGTTTCACTTTCCTCGTCTGCTTTGGTGAGCATCGCGTCTACGTCAACGATGATGTAGGGAGCACCCTCTTTGACAACGTAGTGGAAGTCCGCTTTGTTGATCAGAGCGACGGTGCCGCCGAGGTCAACTTCGGTGCCTTTTTTGAGGTTGAATGAATAGTTTGCATCGGGGAGGCAGAGCGAGAGAAGACCGAAGATGCTGTTAGTCTCTTCGATGGGGCGCTCTGCGGGAATGATTTCAAGATAGGAATCACCGCACTCGGTGCAGGTGTAGCGGATCACGCCGTCGGTCATTCTGGTGACTTCATAGATGACTTCGGCGACGTAATGGTGGCCGTCTTTGCAGGTGTCGGGAACGTCGCTGTCGACGCCCGGAATTTTGTTAGCTAATTCCTTGCTGCAGGAAGCCGCAGAAAGAAGGATACTTGCTAACATAACTACCACGAGCAAAAGGCAAATAATACGATGTTTCATTATTTCTTATCTCCTTTTGTTCTTAATCAATGCAACTTGTGAAGCGTCTTGAGCGGGGTGTGAAGTTTTGCCGCGTCTCTCCTGATCTTGGGGAGAGCAACAACGACTCTCATCTCTTTGCCGTCGTCGGTCGTATATGCCGCGACTTCGCCGGCTTCGTATGCCGCGCCGTCATACTTGAAATAATAGATTTTGTATTTTCTCTTGTTGAAGAATACGCCGACAACGTCCTCGCCGGATTCGTCGTCAACTTCGCCTGCAAGTCCGCCGTCTGCGATATACTTCTTGGCTTCCTCGGACCAGATTTCATCTTCGGTCTTCTTAGGTGCCGGAGCGACGGGGGCTGCGGCGGGAGCCGCGTTCTTTGCCTTTGCGGAGGTTGCCGCAACCTTGGCAGCGGGAGCGGGAGCGCCGCCTGCGACTGCGGGGGTTGCGCTTCTGCCGAACAAGGAGGCGATCTGTGCTTTGAAACCGTCGACGCCTACGTTTTTGATGTAGTTGACGATGAGGTAAACGTCAGCCGCGATGAGAAGGAGAAGAACGACCGCAAGGGCGATCACTGCAGCGAGGTGTCCGGGAACGAAGAAGATGGGAGCGGCTGCCGCAAGGGTGGTTCCGTTTTTCTTGAAGAGGTTAGCGAGAGTGCCGTTCTTCTTTGCCTGAAGGAGAAGAAGAACAAGGGTAAGCGCGCAGAAGGCAACGAGTACGGAGAGAACGATGATCCATGCAAGCAGAGAAGTCTGTTCGCAGACGAAGGAGAACTCGGAGAGTTTATCCGTCTTAACGACTGCGTAACCGTCCTCAAGCGTATGTTCGATCTCGGTCGCAACGCCTTCATGGATGTGGAGGATACGGTAGTTTGCGTTTGCGAGTTTCGCGGGAACTGCGAGGTAAACGTAGATCATACCGTCGGGCTGAACCTTGACGTTGTCTTTTTCAAGCGATACGTCGTAAGTTACGAATACGCGGTCGAGTTTCTTGTAGTCCTCGGACTTCTTGAGAACTTCGACAACGTTTTTCGTCTGTGCCTTATCGGTTACTTCGATGGTGCTGACAACGAGGCGGATATCGGGATCGATACCGTCATCGCTCTTGACCTTAACGGATTCTTTGTTTTCTTCGACGGTCTTTGTGTCACTTGCCTGTTCGACCCATTTGACGGTAAGAGTTGCGGTCATATCGGCGGGTACTTCGTAGAAGTAAGAATCGGTAGCAAATACCGCACGGAGGGTGTATTTACCGACCTCGGTCTTATCTGCGTTCACAAAGGTAACGGTGGGAACCGTGCCGTCCAAACCTTCGGGGATCTCACCGTCCAGAGCGACGGTGAATGCGGTTCCGTAAGGAACGCTGATGTCGTTGAAGGAAACACCGCTCATATCGTAAACGGCTTTCTTGATCTCGAAATCGAAGGCGATATCGTCGGAAGTACCGGTGCTCCAGACGTAGTTGTCGGGATCGGCAAGGGCGATCTTACCGGATTGAGAACCGATGTTGGTGCGTTCGCCGTTTTCAACGGTGTAGGCGACGTTCTCCGCAATGTCGATACGCTGTGCGGAGCCGTTGAAGCGGTAGTCTTTTGCGGGGATTTCGGGAACGGCTACGACTGCCTTCTGAACTTCATAGAGTGCGGTGAACTCGGTGGGGAGTGCATAGTTCTCGGTGTATTCGTCGGGGAGGGTCGCCATTGCGCGGTAAACGCCGGCATTGCGGACGGGAGTTGCGGTGGTAACGGGGAGAGCGACTACGTTGCCGTCCACGTCGGTGAACTGTGCTTTGATCTCATAGTTTTCGCCCGTGTAGGTGCGGACGTCATTCTGACCGAGCCATTCGATGTCGATCACACGTTTTGCAACGCGGAGGTTTGCGGATTCGAGGGAAATCACGAAGTTTCTGACGACGGTTTCCGTTGCGCCTTCTGCTTCGTCGTTCCATGTAAACTTGGGAGTGATGACGTATTCGCCGACTGCTTCGCCTTTTTCATAACCGCCGAAGTCGAAAGTCAGAGTACCTTTTGCTGCGAGTTCCGCGATGATCGCGTTGACGTCGACTATGTCGGAGGAGAGGTAAACGGCGCCGGCGTCTTTCGCCTCGTCACCGAAGAAGAGGTTCACTGCGTTCGGGCGGAGGGTGACGTATGCCTTGTCGACGGTCACGTCAAAGGAAGCGGTGCCGTCAATGATCAGAGAATTTTTGTAAGCGTCGGGGACGGAAACGACCACGGTATATTGACCTGCGTCAACGATCGGTTCACCGTCTGCCTGTGCGGCGGCAAGGTAGTAGTAGCCGTAGTTGGGTACGAACTCGATCGCCGAGCCGGTGTAGATCGCAGTCGATTCAGCCAACGTAATATCAGCGGCGTCAATGTGCTTTGCGGTGACCGTAACGGGGATATGTTTCTCTTTGGCTTCGAACCATTCGTTTTCAACGACCTTGTATGCGAAGTCGTAAGTGCCTGCGGGAAGGTCGTCGTCGATCATGTCGTCAGACCAGGTCACACCGTTATCGAAACTGTAATAGACCTTGGTTCTCTGAATAACGTCTTTGTCGTATTTTACGCCTTCGGTCTGTTTCAAAGCGATCGCGAGTTTTTCAGAAAGGTTCTCACCGAATACGGAGGTGATGCCGCCCTCGGCATTCTCACCTTCGATATAGAAGGGGGCTTCCGCTTTGTTAACAGTTAAGGTAAACGTAGGCGGATTGGCGAGGCGAATCTTTTCGTCGTTTCTGTAGATATAGTCGACCGAGTAAACAAAGGTTCCGACGGTGTCGCCTCCGTCCGCGCTTGCCCAGTGAGTGTTCAAAGGGCTGCCCGAGGGAACGAATTCAAGATAGTAATCGACAGGGTTGCCTTCTCCGTCCGTGCGTTCGACGAAAGCATGGAAGTTCGTCACGCGGTTGTTGAACGGCATGGTGTAAGAGAAATTGCCGTCTGCGTCCGCAGAAAGGTAAATTCGATCACTGCTGCCGGCGGGAAGAGCGTAAATCCGGACCGACGTGTCGGTTGCTATGGTACGGGTGTCAATAAAGACGTTTGTCTTTGCAGGGTTTTTGCCCTGTTGCTGAAGGATCAAGGTGTATTCACCGGCGTCCCAACTATCGATATCCGCGGGAAGATCCGCAGAATGCCCGGTAGCGACAACGTCATCATTGTTGTTGATCCAGTAGATGGTGTAAGGATCTTCGCCCACGCCGGAAATGACCGGCTTTTCGTGGGTCTGATCCACTGTGTTGTAATCCGCCATTGAGATAGAGAGCGTAGCATCATCTGCAAGTGCGGATACCGCAAGTACCGTTACCAATACGGCGGCGAGTACCAATGCGGCTATGACAAAGCGTTTTAATTTCTGTGTCATATTGGGATTGCTCCTTTTTATATTATTTTTATAACAAACAAAATTAAGAATAATATATTGGTTGAATTGTCTAAATATTCACAAATGGTCTTAATTATATAATATAATTATGAACTAGGTGTGAACATTGTTTTTTTCTTTTCACTATGATTGTAAATTTTTTGTGAACACCTTAAAAAATCCAAATTTCACCTTCCTTTTTACCTGAAATACACGTGAAAAATGTAAAAATAAAATATCAAAGAAACGCCCTGCAGAGAATCCCCTCCGTCCCTATTTAATATTAATAAGGATAAAAGCCGCCGCTTTGCAGGGGCGATGCGGATCGGAATCGGCTCTCCGCACCGAAGAAATCGTAAGAGTAAATACGTTGTCAAAGGGACGCAAGTTTTTGATAATATACATAGAATATTGCTGTTTTTGTAATGGTATTGTTATCGTTTGCAGCGCGAAAAAGCATCTCTTTTCTTCATTAGTTAAATATTGAATAAACATTTTTTATTTAAAAAATATACTTGACATATTCTGTTTCATATGATATAATACTTTGTGAAAATATAGGCAAAGCAGTCGCAAGGCTGTGACGCAAAGCTATAGGGTCGTTTTGAACGATAGCCAGTTGCAATTTGGAATTTCAGTCAAATTGCAACTTTTTCTTTTATATGGGGTCCGATCGCATCGGATTTATTATGACAGTGCCGGAATCATTACGGCAGTTCGGAAATGAAACGGAAGGAGGAATCAATATGTTCGGTTTGCACGCTGAAAACAGATCACACCGCTTTTTCGGCATACTCAGAAGCGGACTGAAACTCATCCTCATTCTATGCCTTCTCTCCGGTTCGACCTACGCGTGGTTCTGCTCGTTCCGTTCCCCCGACGGATTTCTGACGTTCACGACCGGCTCGGTCTATTATCCGCCTTTGGACGCGTGGACTTTTCGCACGTACGAGGAAAGTTCGGAGAACGCCGCCGGCGAATGGGTAAAACAAACCGACGTCGCAAAAGATCCCGATGACGGCTCCCGCAAGATCGGGGAAGTCACTGTCGTCGGAAACGATGAAACCGGATATACCTTCGACCTTTCCGAATTGCAGTTCGGTACCATTGATAACCTTCTGACTGTCAAAAAGGATAACACGATCTATTTCCGTATCAAAATCGACCGTGCGCGTTTCGGCGACAGTTGCAGACTGGAAGCAGGTACTCGCGAGACGGAAGGCGAGAACGATTTCCCGTTTGTTCTCTACGACGGAAGCAAAGCCAAGAGTACAGGTTATTATACGAAGATCGACAGTACCGATACCGAAAACGGCGGACAGAAGGCCTACCTTGCGCTCCGTAACTTTCTGGAAGGCACGGAAGGTGAAGCTCCGTCGCCTCTGCTCATCTTCGACTATTTCGTATCCACCGAAGAATACGAACCCGATGACATTGAAGATCTGCTCCATCCCGCAAGCGGAGAGCCGTTGGAAATGAGCGCCATGCCGATGGAGGGCGCCGATATCGTCAATACGGACACCGAAGCGGAAACCTACTACATCTATCTGCGTATCACACCATCTCTTGACGCGTTTGTCAAAATTTCAAAAGAGTTTTACCACTATATGCCGTGTATCATTCTCTATGACGCAAGGATCACGTTCTCTGCGACTGTCGGCATCACGGAACCCTGACGGAAAGGAGGTTTTTCCGAATGAAAAGCAAACGAAAAACAGCGATCATCGCCATTACTCTTTCACTGATAGCGCTCGTGATGCTCTGCACCACGGTCTTTACCTATGCTTATTATCTTGCCGGAATCACGGTTTACACCAATGACGGAAACAAGCAATATGCCCGGCTCGGAATGAATCTTTCCTTGCTCTTTGACCGTCTTGACCCCGATGCCCTCACGGAAGAAAATCTGTCGCTCAAAATTCTTAAGCAAAAAGACGCGGAAGGAAACGTTACCTACTACGAGTACGATCCGGAACGCGATTGGGGAAGCGCGTATAACCCCTACATCATCTCCGACATCCGACATCTTCAGAATCTTTCGGTTCTGTGGGGAATCGGATATTTCAACGATACAACCGACTCGTTTGACGGCTCTCCGGAGTCCGTCGAAAACTCCCGTCCCTATTTCCTGATCTGCAATCCGAACGGAACGCCCGCCACCATCAACGGCACCGGCGTTACCATTGCTCCGATCGGAGATTCCGAAAAACCGTTTGTCGGCTACGTCGGCGGTGCGTTCATCGAAGGCAAGACCAAGGTCGGCGGCAATTCGCCCGAAACCGGTTTGAATTCGGACGTTTCCGCGATATACAACCTGAAAGTGCAATGCACCGATGACCGCATGGACGTCGGGCTGTTCGGTACGGTCGGTTTCAACGGCGACGATACCGACTTTTACGACGAGGAAAAAATCAAGGAGGAAGCGAATGTCAGCGATTTGTCGCAACTCACCCCGGAACAACAGGAACAATATCTCGCCAAACTCGGTTCGTTTATCGGCGCCAATTCCACCATCCGCGATCTGCTCCTCTACGACGTACAGATCGTGGTCGAAGAACCGACGTGGCTGGATACGCTTGCCGATCTGATCGCCGGTCATACGCGTATGAACTACCCCGACAACAAAGCAGATGATCCGGAATTCATACACGAGAACCATCATATCGGTATCCTTGCCGGTCATATTGAATACACGACGGTAGAGTATATCAGTGTCTATTACTCCGACGATAACCTCAACGCCTTTGACATTGCGCATAAAAAGTCCTATTCCGGCGGCGGATATGCCAACTACTATTCGGAAAGCGGTATCCTCGGCAGAATCTATCAGATGAATCCTCTGATCGGTAACGGATACATTACCCCTAACGCAACTTCCGACTCCGGCGGAACTATCGGCGGCGGCAACGGTACCGGCGGCGGTCTGTTCTCCGGTACCGGACGCGGTTACGTTACCGCCTCGGACGTATTCGGCTATTACAACGATTCCGGTAACATCGTCAATTTCACCACGCCCGGCTCCACGGTGGGAGCCATCGTCGAACGTACCGGACTTCTGGTCATCAAACAGCAAGACGGTACTTACACGCTGAAGGACGGGACAACCGCGGAAGTCAGCATCGGTAACCGTGTTTCCTTTGTAGACAATTCTACCGACTTCTGGGGACGCCATCAGGAAAGCAGAACGAGCTGGACCGATTTCGTTATCCAAGACGGCAGCAATTATTATTATCACGGTCTCACAGACGAGAATCATATCGCATCCAACGTCAAAGACAGCGGTATCGTGATCCGTTATGGTGCGCACTATAACAAAGACAGCGGCGAATATGAAGATCTTTGCACACAATGGGTTCGCGAGCGTCTTCTGTTCGGCACACAGAATACCGACAGTTATTTCTTCACCGACGGTGTATTCACCTTTGCTCTTTCCAGCAAAGAGGACACCATTGAACCCACGTGGAAAGGCGATAAGGCGGATAAGTTCTACGTCGGTTCAAACAACCCGAACGACTGGGAAAAGAGTATTCCGAACGATGCCGGAGGTATCGTTGCCTACATTCATCAGATCAAAAACAACTCCGACCTCGCAACCGCGGCAAGCCAGGGCAAACCGTTGGTTATCATGGCTGACGCCGGAGACGGTCAGCATTTGCTGATGACGCTGAACAAAGAGAGCATCGGAACCGATCCGAGTAACGCAAACGGAAAAGCGTATTCATTCGTACCGTTGAGTTCTTCCGGAAGCGACGATGAGATCGTCGATCTTGCTTCCATGATCGCAGGTTACCAAAACGGTTCTCTGACGCTGGACAAAGCCACCGGCGGAACAGAAGGTCCCGTTCCCTATACTACCGAAGAGATGATCGAAATCTTGAAGGGAATCGGCTCCGGAAATGACTGGCAGGCGGTTTACATCGGTGCCGCCGGTGACAGTGAAGGACTGAACACCTTGAAACGCGACTATAAGATCCGTCCGATCAATACCTCTTCCAACTATTACGTTTTCGTGGACAACGACGTGGACGGTGCCGCCGATTATTCCGGAATTCAGGTCAATTCCGATATGCAAAGCTACGGTATTCCGGAAGCCGTCGATGCCGGTGCGGCAACGTGGACCGGCGGATATTTCTACATCGACATAAGCGGGAGCAGCGCTGTTTTGAAGCACTCTTCCAGCAACAGATCCCTTGCATCAAGTACCGACAAAAATAATGCCGTTTCCATTCTGAAAGGAAAATTGACGGCAACGTCGAATCAGTACGGACAGACCGTGTACACCTATCCGAAAGGCAACAATCAGCCACCTTACACCGGCATCCTGTTGATGTACGACGGAACGGATTACTTCCTCGAGAACGGAACCGGAGTCACAACCAACAACGGAACCGCGACCAACGCCGAAATGTTTGAGTACATCAAGAGTTCCTATCGGTTCACCGGAGCCATCTACCGGAAAATGGTAAACGGCCAAGCCGCTTATTATTACTACGTAGACGGAACGAACGATATCCCGCTCCGCGGGGAACCTACCCCTGTCGGAACGGTCGGTACCGCAACCGATAACGGAACTTACTACGTTGAGTACCGCGGAATCAAGGACTCTGACGAAAGCGAGGTATTCGGAGCGTATCTGGAACAGTTCAACAATTTCCAATTCGGCAACTATATCATCAACAACGGTAACCTGTCATCAAACAAAACCCAATATATGGTTCACTATCACACGACAAGATCCTACGGTTGCGGTTCTACTACAACGAATTATTATACCTTGTACTGCGGTGATAACCCCGGCACCAGCATCCCTCAATTGGTCAGCGGCTCAGCAACGTTTGACAGTTCCAGTTCGGAATGTGCAGTTGACTTTACCGGCGATGCGGACGGCAGTTGCACGATTCGTTACACCATGGACGGTTACAACCGCTATATTACCAAAAACGACAGCAATACCGGCTTCACCGCGGGACTTTCCTCCTCTTCAAAGCTTTACATTTACGTCATGGAAGTCACGCAGGTCGTTGAATATTCCTACATCAAATTCCTGCCGAAAGACGGCACCGGAGCGAAACTCTCCGCCGACGAGTACGTATTATGGCCGGATTACTCCGCACAGAACTACACCGCCGCCGCAACCGGATATACCGGAGCGACAACCCAAGATCCGAATTACTATCTGGTCAACGTGCATGAACTTCCTCTGCTCGAACACACCTATTACGGAAAAACGAGCGACACGATCGAAAACGGCTGGAACGGTTCTGACGGACAATCGCTGACGTACGGAGATCTGAACAAGATATTCCGGATGAAAGAAAGCATGACCTTCGGTGCGACGATCAGCGTCGGCGGAAGGGAATTGAACTCCGACGGATTTATCACCACAGCTGTCGGCTCACTCGGAACCGAGGCGAATATCCCCAAAGGAGCGGTCGCCTTCCGAGTGAACAAATCCAATCCGAACGGCTACTATATCCGAGTGATCGTCGCCGTGCCGACAACGGAATACTACCGTGAGGATCCGGAAAACAATTATCCTCTGACGTGGGCTGCCGACTACTATTTGGGCGTTTGGCAGATGGAAGCCGCCGGCGAATCCCTCTATACAACGTTCGAGAGCAGCAACACCTACGCAAAGATCGAATTGCCTCGTTCCAATACGTATAAACCGAGAACCGGTCCGGACAGTGGAAATTCCAACTACACCAACGTTTATTACAATATGGATAAGAGGAACGTAGATGACTATTCGGGTTACACCGACCTCCCCGCGACCGACGGAACCGACACATACCGTTCCTACCTCAACGGAAGCCGCGTGCTGGTCGCCTACGCTTTCCGGATCAAGGATGAAGGCGTTTACGTGCTTGGTACCGCCTGCTCGGATCGAAGCCACGATTTCCCCATGGAAATTGCCTTCTTCTCGGTTGACGCTACCGCTTCGGAAGGACAGGACGGTATTCAGGGTTCCAAACTCGGAAGTATCGACTTCGTGTATGACAACGGTGAAGACATTCTGACCGTAAAGAAAACCTCCGCAGACGGCGGAATCACCGATTACAACAATTACTATTACGCTTCTCTTTGCACTCTCTTCACCGACAATCAGCCCGGACTTTCGACGACGGAGGAAATATGCGTCAACGATTTTACCGGAGCGATCCGAAGGAAAATCGAACCCGAATCGTCGTCTTCGGTGATCTGTTTGAACACGACACGCTCGGATGAAACCGCAATCAAGTTCAGACGTTACACCAAGTATTCCGA
>JAKSPH010000040.1 GCA_024404975.1 Clostridia bacterium
TTACATCTTTATCGCTGACGTGATCACCGATATCCCGCCGGAGGAACTCGGTGCGACGGAACCCAAAGAGATCCGCGCCTGTCTGCATTGTGGGAAATGCCTTGCCGCGTGTCCGACGGGGATATTGCGGGGCGAAGGCACAGACTGTCTGTCCGCGATCACACAGAGAAAAGGCGAACTTTTGCCGGGCGAGATCAATCTGATGAAAAAATACAACACGGTGTGGGGGTGTGACGAATGTCAATGCCACTGCCCTTTCAACAAAAACGCGGAAAAGACGCCGGTCGGTTTCTTCTACGAAGAACGGATCGGAAAACTCACAAGCGAGATCCTCACGGGGATGAGCAAAGAGGAGTTTATGAAACGCGCCTTTTCGTGGCGCGGAAGAAAGACCGTAGAACGAAACCTCAAAGCGTTGAACTATTGAAATAAAAAATAAAACCGGACGGTTTTCCGAAATGGAAGACCGTCCGGTTTCGTATCATCGTTTTAATGGATATGCGGGGCCGTCAGACGCGGTGACCCTCATAACCGAAGTGTAATCGTTCTTGACGTATTCAACGATCACGTCGGCTTTTGCCGAAGTTGCACTCATATCGTAAGTCTTTATCGTGAGATTTCCGTCGGCGATCGCCACTGTGAGCGTTCCCGCCGGGGTGACGGTGGATGCACTGTTTGCGATCTTGAAGTCATAAACAAACGCGGCTTCGGTCGTAAAGGTATCCGGTATATTGAAATATCTGCCGATCGCGTCCTCGGTGGAAGCCGTATAGTCGGTCAGCGTACTGCCGCTCAACGTCCGCACCCGGTAGGTCGGCGCAGACGAACCGACGGTCGTCTTTTGCATCACGATCGAAACCTTGCCTGTCACGTCGTAACCCGTGATGGTCTGCACTTTTGTCGTCGTTCCCATTGCGGAGAATCCCGGCAACAGGACGTTTCCGTCGCTTCCCGGCGCGGCTACCGCCGCGGGAGAAACGGTCGTCTTGCTTCCTATCGCGGAAGTGAAGACGTAGGAATCGTTATGGCTCGCAGACTTCTTGTTGATTCCGAAGTAAGATGCCGTGTCGTCGCCGAAGGTCACGCCCTTGGGATGAGAATAACTCTTGGCACCGAAGGTGTAGTCCTCATAAACGGCATAAGCGGCAGCACTTACGCCTGTTCCAACGAAAAAGGGCCTGTATCCTTTCAAATACAAGTCCTTATCTGTCAAAGAGCGACCAAAAGGTACGGATTTGAGGCAAGTACGACCAAAAGGTGTGCGGGGCTTCTTTCGGATAACCAATTATTTATTGATCCGGTCATCTGACAATATGCCATATGCGTATGATGATCCGATAATTCTATGGTTGAATTCTTTTTTGCTTCCGTGAATCAACAACAGAGCTTTTTCAAATAGATTTTTCGACATAATCTACTTAGCGTCACCGTCTCGGATAGGTTGAATATTGTTTTCATCAATGAATTCATATGTATACGGTAAACCGGATACCGTATAAAATGTTTCACCCTCAAACTCTTTCATTTTTTTCCATATTGCTTCGATGTTCATATTTTTACCTCCATTTTGATTTTTTAATAAAATCCTTTTTCAAAAACAACATATTCAGAAAGCAAATTTACTTCTACCGTTTTATATCCAACTTTTAACCAACTGCAAGCGAGAGATTGCGAAGTTGAGTTTGCCCAATTTGCTCTATTCGTTCTTGCGGAGCGCGACAAAGGAACGTCAATGATTTTTTCGATTTCCTCAAATGTCAGTTTTATCCGTTCAAGATTGGATTTTTCAAGATACAAAGTCAAAGCTCTGTACTTATGCCCTCCGGTAATCTCTTTGCTCTTTCCGGCGTTTCCCCTTGCCGCCTGATTTGTTTTTACTTCTTCAAGTTTTGCGACTTTTTCTTCAAGCGTTTTGATTCGGTCAAGCAACTCAATTATTATCTTTTCATAATTCAATTTTCTCCTCCTTTTACTACATTTTAGCACACGGAATTTAATTTGTCAATACATTTTGCTACATTTTACTATATAATGTTGCTATTCCAATATATTTTAATAAGAGTGGCTTAAATTATCATATTCGCTTATGTAAAAAAAACTTTTGCCTTGGTAGACAAAAGTTCTTTCTTTTATGGTCGGAGTGACTGGAATCGAACCAGCGAAGTCTTGGTCCCAAACCAAGCGCCTTACCATTGGGCCACACCCCGAACTTCGGTTATCCATTATACCAAATCGCGCGAAAAAAGTCAATAGAAAATATAAAATCCAAGAAGAAAAAACGGCTTTTTTCCTTGACAAATCCGGAAAAAGATGCTACAATAGAAACCGCCGTCAGAAAAACGACTTCTACCCGTGGCACAGCTGGATAGCGCGTTAGACTCCGACTCTAAAGGTCAGCGGTTCGAATCCGCTCGGGTAGGCCAAAAAAGCACTTGCTGCGTCAAGTGCTTTTTTCTTTGCGCAGATTTCCCTGCCTGTCGAAAATCGGTTTCTTGACAAAAGAGATTTGCTATGGTATAATAGACTAAATTCATACGAGGTGAAAAAGATGGAAAAATGTAAATTTGTTCCCGCCGAGATCACTGTGACCGTTGTCACGGACACCGATATTATCTGCATCAGCGACAAACTTCCGGTCGAAAACGACAATGAAGGCAACTGGGGCGGACTGAAAAAATTATAAAAAACGGACGCAGACTCTGGAAGATAGTCTGCGTCCGTCCCCCGATGCGGAAAGCCGGAAAAAACATAAAAACCGATAAACCGCACCTTTTCAATGGGGTGGCCATCCACCGAAGATCGGTTGGATACTTTGATTATACTCTAATTTTTCGAGATTGTCAAGTGTTTTTACCTGAAATGT
Source organism: Clostridia bacterium (assembly GCA_024404975.1). Classification (GTDB taxonomy): domain Bacteria; phylum Bacillota; class Clostridia; order Oscillospirales; family CAG-272; genus UBA1740. Next base: position 2,864 of record JAKSPH010000040.1, read on the forward strand.
TAAATTATTATGTATTTTTTCATTTTTTGTATAGAATATGAAAAAAGCGATGAGCATTTCTTTGCTCATCGCTTTTTATTTTCTTTTGTTTATCAGAACAATCCGACGATTCTGCCGTCGTCTGTAACGTCGATCTTCTCTGCCGCGGGAACTTTGGGCAATCCCGGCATCGTCATGATGTCACCGGTCAGTACGACGATGAAACCTGCGCCGGCAGACACTTTCACGTTCTTTACCGTGACGGTGAAATCTTCGGGCGCACCGAGTTTCGTGGCGTCATCGGAGAAACTGTACTGGGTTTTCGCAATGCAGACGGGGATGTTTCCGAATCCGAGTGCGGTCAATTGCTCGATCTGTTTCTTTGCCGCGGGGAGGACGTTGATATCTTTACCGCCGTAGACTTTCTGCACGACGGCGCGGATCTTATCTTCGATCGGCAAGTCGAGTTCATAGGAGAAGCGGAAAGCGCCTTTCTCCTCTTCGCAGAGGCGGACAACTTCACGTGCGAGGGCTTCTCCGCCCTTCCCGCCTTCCGCCCACACAGTGGAGAGAACGGTATTCACGCCGAGTTCACGGCATTTTTTGATGATGAAGTCAATTTCCGCGTCGGTATCGGTGGGGAAACGGTTGACCGCTACGACGGCGGGCAGACCGTAGACGTTTTTGATATTGGAAACGTGGCGCAGAAGGTTGGGGATTCCCTTTTCCAAGGCGACAAGATCTTCATTTGCCAAAGCGGTCTTGGGAAGCCCGCCGTGCATTTTCAACGCTCTGACGGTCGCAACGATGACGACGGCATCCGGCGTAAGTCCTGCCATACGGCACTTGATGTCGAGGAACTTCTCTGCTCCGAGGTCGGCGCCGAAGCCGGCTTCCGTAACCGTGTAATCGCCCATTTTGAGCGCCATACGCGTTGCCATCACGGAATTGCATCCGTGGGCGATGTTCGCGAACGGGCCGCCGTGAACGAAGGCGGGTGTGCCTTCAAGCGTCTGGACGAGGTTGGGTTTCAAGGCATCTTTGAGAAGGGCTGTCATCGCGCCTGCGGCTTTGAGGTCGCCCGCGGTGACGGGTTTATCGCCGTAGGTATAGCCGACGATAATGCGGGAGATGCGTTCTTTGAGATCTTTCAGCGAAGAGGAGAGGCAAAGCACCGCCATGATCTCGGAAGCGACGGTGATATCGAATCCGTCCTCGCGGGGCGTACCGTTGACTTTTCCGCCGAGTCCGTCCACCACGAAGCGAAGCTGACGGTCGTTCATATCAACGCAGCGTTTCCAAGTGATCTTGCGGGTGTCGATGCCGAGGGCATTTCCCTGCTGGATATGGTTGTCCAGCATGGCGGCGAGGAGGTTATTGGCTGCGCCGATCGCGTGGAAATCGCCCGTGAAGTGGAGGTTGATGTCCTCCATCGGGATGACCTGCGCCCATCCGCCGCCTGCCGCGCCGCCTTTGATTCCGAAAACGGGACCGAGGGACGGCTCACGGAGCGCAACGGTGACATCTTTTCCGATACGGCGGAGTCCGTCGGCAAGTCCGATGGTCGTCGTGGTTTTGCCTTCACCGGCGGGGGTGGGAGTGATCGCGGTAACGAGGACGAGTTTTCCGTTCTCTTTCTCAGATTCGGTCAAAAGGGAGAGGTCGATCTTCGCCTTTGCGTTGCCGTACTGTTCTACGTATTTCGCATCAACGTGAGCGTGCTCGGCAATTTTGAGAATATGTTCGGGCTTTACGCTCTGTGCGATTTCAATATCGGAAAGAATGGCCATAATGTATCTCCTTCATGAATTATAGAGTCATTATACCAAATATTCTATCCGTTGTCAATAAGTTCCGATCAATCTTCGTCCGACAGTTGAGCGGCAAGTTCTTCGTTGCGTTCGGGATATGCGGAGAGCATGGGGGCAACGGCGATACCTTTCTTGCGGTCGAAGTAGTTTTTGGAGATCTTTGCGACAAGACCGGAGAGGCAGATGAGAGCCGCAAGGTTGGGAAGTGCCATCATTCCGTTGAAGATATCGTCAAGGAGCCATACGAAATCGGATTTGACGAGAGCGGCAACGAGAAGAAGTCCGACAAAGCATACTTTGAAGGCGACAGCGAGAACCTTCTGGCGTTTCTCATTCTGTCCGCCGAGGAATTCAGCGGCTTTCTGTCCGTAGTAAGACCACGCGAGAATGGTGGTGAAGGCGAACAGAGGAAGGATCACGGAGAACAGGACGGAACCGAAGGTACCGAAGGTTTCCGTGAAGGCAAGTCCGGCAACGACGTTCTTATCCATTCCGGCGTTTGCCGCGATGTCGGCAAAATCAATGCCCTTTCCCGCGCCGACGGAGAGGAGAGATACCGCGGTCAGCGTGCAGATGACGAAGGTATCGAGGAATACTTCAAATACGCCCCAAAGTCCCTGTTTTACGGGTTCTTTGGTATCGGACGCGGAGTGCGCGATAACGGAAGAACCGAGACCTGCTTCATTCGAGAAGATACCGCGTGCGAAGCCGTAGCGCATACCTTTCATGATCGCGTAACCGAACAGACCGCCGGTGATGGATTTGAAACTGAAGGCGGAAGCGAAGATCGCGCCGAATGCGGCGGGAACGGTTTTGATATTGATAACGATGATAATGAGAGCGCAGATGATGAACAGAAGCGCCATAAAAGGTACGATCATGGAAGCGACTTTACCGATTCTCTTGATGCCGCCGATAACGATGAGGGCGGTCACAAGGACGAGAACCGCACCGACGATCCAGGCGATCACGGTCTGGGTATCGGCGTTACCCGGAGCGACGGTGGTTTTGATCGTGCCGGAGATGGAGTTTGCCTGTACCATGCCCATACCGAGAGCGGCAAGCATACAGCAGACGGCAAAGACGACGGCGAGCCATTTCTGATGAATACCTTCGGAGATGTAGTACATGGGACCGCCGGAGATGTTACCGTCTTTATCTTTTTTACGGTAGTAAAGACCGAGGACGTTTTCGGAATAGTTGGTAACGAGTCCGAAGAACGCGGATACCCACATCCAGAACACGGCACCGGGGCCGCCGGCAAGCATTGCACCGGCTACGCCGATGATGTTACCCGTTCCGACAGTGCCGGAGATGGCGGCGGAGACTGCTTCAAACTGCGATACGGTTTTTTCACCGTTTTTCGTGTCTTTCTTGGGTTTGAAGATGCTCTTGACCGTAGGGGCGATGGTGGTCGAGACCGAGGTCTTGAACTTTCTTACCTGGAGCGCTTTCGTGCGCACGGTAAGCAGGATACCGGTTGCGAGAATGGCAATGATCATCGGGATACCCCAAAGAATGTTGTCATTCAGAAAGGTGAGTGCTTGGATAATGGTTTCCATGGAAAATCCTCCGTTTGATATGAAAATAATAAAAATTGATATGAAAATAATAAAAAAATAAGAACCCGATTAAAAAATCAAGTCCTCCGGAGAATTTTCCGAAAACAATAATACCTCTGTCTTCGGGTTGTGGCTCCATCCTTTTACCTGAGAGATTGGGGAACGTCGGTTCCCTTTGCCCCTTCGGTACCTGTCGCTGACAGGATTCTCCGGAGTGCTATCCGGCAACAGTCAAGTTTCCTCTTCTGCCGCTTTCCAATAGCAATTCAATTTTTATGCGATTATTCTATCACTTTTTTGCGATTTATGCAAGAGTTTTCGACGAAAAATTCAATTTTCGGCAAAACGTAATAAAAGAAAGAGGGGAAATTGCCCTGTTTTTGGGCATTTCCCCTCGTCGATTAGGTTAACTTAAATCAATGAAGTAAATACCGAGTGTCGGAAGCACCATATAACCGATGGAACGGTGCAACGCATAGGTAGCAGAGTTGATGTACTGATCCGCTTTTCCGTCGGTGATGAGGACTTCCGCCGTTTTGAGTCCGGCATCAAGTGCGGATTTCAGAGTCGCGATGAACTCTTCGGACGACGTGATCTCATAATCGGAGCCGTTCATGGTTCCGTTCATCTGATACCACATAGCGAAGCCGTCTGCCGCGTTCTCGGTCGAGCGGTTGTCTACCCACGCGTTTTCGTAGTGACCGACCTTCTGCAGAGTTTCTTCATCCATAAAGGCGTAGTACATGGTAAAGAGTTCTTCGCTTCTTCTGCCCCACGTCGGATCGACACCGTAGGTCAAACCGTCGATGAACAGAACGCACCACGCGTGTCCGCTCGACTTATCGCCGAGAGTTTTCAGCCCGCAGATTTCGTTGACTTCGATTCCCTCGATCTGGCAAAGCAGGCGGTAAGCGCTTGCAAAGCCGTCACAGACGGCAACGCCGTCGATCAGAGCGCCGTAGGTCGTGAAGGAACGGTAAGAAGAAACGGCCGTTTGCTCCAACGCCCAATCGTCATAGGTGACGTTCATCGCGAGGTAGGTATAGATCGCGGATGCTTTCCGATAATCGTTCATCGAATCGTCCGTGATCGTGCGGAGAACGGCTCTCGCCTTCTCATAGACCGCCTGCGCATCGGCGGCGGTGGCGGCGAAAGCGGGTTTCGTGCCGAAGGGGAGGTTTTCAAGTTCATAGAGAGTGCGGATCTCAACGGTCGTTTCGCAAGCGTCGATCGGGAAAGCGTTGAAGGACTCTGCTCTGCCCGTTTTGCTGAAAATGCCGCGGTCGTCCGTCAGATAGGTTTTCGGCTGATGGGACGGCTCTGAGTTGATGCCGCTGGGATAAAGGACGCTGATCTCACGGACAGCGCCGCCGAAAGATTTGGTCAGATAATGCGGGGACATGGGGAAACTCGTTTTCGTGAAAGCGTTATCGAAAAGCACTTGGGCTTTGTCGGTATTGTCGAAAACGGGGAGCATGGACTCATCGACGTAATACTGATAGAATTTGTCGGTGTTTCCGTCGTCCTGATAGTCGAGAACACCGGCAACGAGTACGATATACTCGCAGAACGTGTAAAACTCTTCTTCGGAACCGATGACGTAGTCGTATTTATGACCTTCATAAGTAAAGAAGGTCGTGTAATACTCCATATTCGCGGCGGTATATCCTTTTCGGGAAACGGAAGCGGAATTGCCGTTTTCGCAAGTGACCGTCACGGTGTGATCCGCAGACTTTGTGTAAGCCGTCATCGTGTCGCCGCTCTTGCAGTTCACGGCGGAGCCTCCGTCGATGCGGTAGGTATGTTTACCGCCGCAATCGCAGTTGAAGCGGATCTCGACCGACGGGAAACTGTCGGTATCGTAGACGACAGCGAGATCCGAGGGACCTGCGGTCGAAACAATTTTGAGCGTGAAATACTCGGTTTCTTTGTTCGTCGTCACGGCGACGGAATACTCACCGAGAGAGAGCGTTTTCAACGCGGATTCGGCGATAACGATCTGCCCTTTGGAAAGTCCGGTTTCCGCTCCGTTGACGATGGAGGCACCGAACACGCCGGTGGGCGTTGCCGTGGATTGAGAAAGGGATACTTTGAGGTTGCCGCCGGTGGACTTATCGTAAGTTACGGTTCTGACAGGTTCGTAGATCGCATAGGCGTTGACGTCCTGTTTCTTATCCACGGTAAAGGTATAAGAGGGGCTTGTGCTGACGGTGTGGGTACCGAAGCGCCATTCGCTGAAACGGTAACCGTTCTTCATACCCTCGGCAAGAAGCGTGATCTCCGTTCCGATCTCGACGTTTCCGGCGGGGACGGAAGCACTGACCGTCATTCCCTCCGTTGCGGACTGATAGGTGAATACGGGGTTGCCGTCGGAGAATTTCGCGGTAAAGGTCAGATCTCCGGTCGTTCCCTTCTCCACGGTATAGAGTCTGACAAAGGATCCGCCGATCTGCCAGCCGAGGAAGGTTCGCATTGCTTTCAGGGGGATGGGCAGAAGGAAGGTATCCTCAACCGTATAGTGATCGGGTACGATATCGCTCAGCGCGAAAGCACCGCCGTCAAGTTCATAGGTGATCGTGTAGGTGACGATCTCCCACTCTGCCTTGAGTTTGATATTCTCCTGCGTTCCGCGCGTGACGGAATAGGTATCGTGATGGACACCTTCTTCGTCGAGCCAACCTATGAAGTTATAGCCCGGTCTTGAGGGATTCTTCGGCATGAAGGTGGAGGTGTTCTTCGTGAAGGTGATCACGGAGTCGCCGGTGCAGGTTCCGCCGTTGGGATCGAGCGTGAGCGTATAGGTGTCCAACGCCGTTTTCGCATAGGCGCGTTTTTCACCCGCATAGGGCTTGGTACATTCGAAATCCGAATACCATCCGTCGATCTCGTCGTCGGGATAGGTGTCGATTTTCGTCGGAAGCACCGGTTCTTCTCCCGTTTTGTAAGTTATTTCCTTATAGAACACGCCGTTATAATAATAAGTAACGGTATATTTCTCCGGTACGGGAGGTTCTACCGAGATGCAGGACGCAAGAAGGCAAACCGTGCCGAGCAGGAGCAAAAAGAAGAGCAGCCGTTTTTTCATGGATTCTCCTTGAAATCAATTTTTTACTATTATATCAAATAAATGCGAAAAATGCAAGTCCGTGATTAAAAATTAAGAAAAGCGGTCGGAACCCGAACCGGAGTTGCGACCGCAAATCGTGAAAAATATCAGTTTTTGTTGCCGTGGATGGGTGCGGGGATCGCGCCGCCGCGGGAAATGAATTTCGCAGAGGACGCGGGATTGACCGCCATAATAGGCGCGCTTCCGAGAAGTCCGCCGAATTCCACGGTTTCGCCGACGCCCTTTCCCGGAACGGGGATCACACGGACGGCGGTGGTCTTGTTGTTTACCATACCGATGGCGGCTTCATCCGCAATCATGGCACTGATCGTTTCGGCGGGGGTATCGCCCGGCACGGCGACCATGTCGATTCCGACGGAGCATACCGCCGTCATGGCTTCGAGTTTTTCGAGTGTGAGAGAACCTGCCCTGACACCGGCGATCATCCCCTCGTCCTCACTGACGGGGATAAAGGCGCCGGAAAGTCCGCCGACGCGGGAGGACGCCATAACGCCGCCCTTCTTGACGGCATCGTTGAGAAGTGCTAGCGCGGCGGTCGTGCCGTGCGTACCGACGGTTTCCAAGCCCATTTCTTCGAGAATTCTGCCGACGCTGTCGCCGACGGCGGGCGTGGGGGCAAGGGACAGATCCACGATACCGAATTCCGCGCCGAGGCGTTTGGACGCTTCTTTGGCGACAAGCTGTCCGACTCTCGTGATCTTGAAGGCGGTTTTCTTTACGATTTCGGCGACTTCGGAAATGTCCGCATCTCCCGCGCTTTCCAGCGCGTGATGAACGACACCCGGTCCGCTGACACCGACGTTGATGACACATTCTCCCTCTCCGATGCCGTGGAACGCACCCGCCATAAACGGGTTATCCTCTACGGCGTTGCAGAAGGCAACGAATTTCGCGCAGCCGAAGCCGTCCTTGTCTTTCGTGAGTTCGGCGGTCTGTTTGATCATCCTGCCGAGGAGGGCGACGGCATCCATATTGATGCCCGAACGGGTGGAGCCGACGTTGACGGACGAACAGAGGATGTCCGTTTCGGCAAGGACTTCGGGAATGCTCTCAATAAAGGATCTTTCGTAAGACGTCATCCCTTTGTGAACCAGAGCGGAATAACCGCCGAGGAAGTTGACACCGACCGCTTTGCCCGCGTTGTCGAGCGCTTTTGCGATCAGCAGTTCCTCACCCGGGAAAGGCGACGTGATAAGGCTTGCGGGGGTGACGGAAATGCGTTTATTGACGATCGGAACGCCGTATTCCGTCGCGATGTCCTCGCCGACTCTGACGAGGTTTTCCGCACGTTTTGCGATCCTGTCGTAAACCGCCGTCGCGGTTTCTTTCGCCGTGGCGCGGATGCAGGGCAAAAGAGACAGTCCCATGGTGATGGTGCGGACGTCGAAATGCTCTTTCTTGACCATATCGACGGTTTCGAGAATATCTCTGCTGTTGATCATGATACTCCTTTCGACACGTCAGATCGAGTGCATGGTTTTGAAGATCTCTTCATGCTGAAGATGGATCTCCACGCCGAGTGCCTTTCCGAGGCTTCCGCACTCGCCGACAAGATCGGCAAGAGGAATGTCGGCACCCGCAAGGTCGACCGCCATGATCATGGTGAAGTTCCCCTGCATAATGGTCTGACTGATGTCTTCAATATTTACGTTATGTCCTGCCAGCATAGTGCTGACGCCTGCGATGATACCCGGTTTGTCCTGTCCTACGACGGTAAGAATGGCTTTCATATTTTCCCTCCTGTCAGGATTGTTTGATAAACGCGTCGGAAAGTCTGCGAAGAAGCGGGAGAAGAACGCCGCCGATCGCGTTTCCGAGAATGATGATCCAGAGATAGCCGAATGCCTGCCAACTTACGATCTGCGAAGCCGAGAAGTAGAACATATCGGCCATCGAGTGCTCGAATCCCGCCAGAATGAAGGTGGGAACGCAGAAGAAGATACCGAGC
>JAKSPH010000041.1 GCA_024404975.1 Clostridia bacterium
CAATGGTCATTTGCTTTTTTTATATCAAAGAACCGCTTCCCGCGGTTCTTTTTTTGTTGCTTTTTTTGTTGTGTTATGCTATAATAAGAGAAAAAACGAGGTTGACTTTATGACAGATGCTTATCAGAATTTAATATATGCCCCTGAAGTACAGGCAATTTTCGAGAGCCATTACGATGAACTCTTCGCAGTTCTCGAAGGCGAGAATATCTCCGCTGCTTTCGCTGCCGCAAAAACGAACGGCGACCGCACCGGAATGATCCGTGAAGCCGCAAAGTATTTCCGTGCAAAACCCGATTGGAAGGTCTGCCTTCCTTCCCCAAAATTCGATACCGAAGCCGCCGACCGTGTTGTTTCCGGCTTTATGCGTGAAGTCAACGTCGATTGGCAATTCCCCGATGCGGACGTCGATTTCCTCTTCAATCCCACGAAGATCCATCCGCCGGTCAACCACGAATGGCTCTGGCAGTTCAACCGTATGAGTTATTGGCCGAACCTCGCCGCTTCCTACGTTGCCACTTCCGACGAGAAGTACGCGATCACCTTCAATAGCCACGTCCTCCATTGGATCGCACAGTGCCAATGCCCCGCAGAGAAGTGGAACAACCCCGATTCCGCATGGCGTACCATTGAAGCGGGCATCCGTCTGATGGGAAATTGGGAGACCGCGTTCGGTGCGTTCCGCCGCAGTGCAAACTTCACCGATGAGGCGCTCGTGCTGATGATCGCTTCCATGCACCGTCAGGCACGTCACCTCGTCGCACATCCGACCGCAAGAAACTGGCTCATGATGGAAATGGACGGCGCGTACACCTTTGCGTCCCTCTTCCCGGAACTCTCCGATTCCGAGGAGATCCGCCAGTTTGCCGGAAACCGTCTGCTCTCCGAAATGGAAGGACAACTTCTTCCCGACGGCTATCAGTGCGAACTTTCCCCCGACTACCACAGTTGCGTCTTCCACTGCGGATTCGGACTGTACCAAGTCGCACACGCACTCGGCAGAGAGAACGAACTTCCCGCACGCTTCGGTGAGTGCTTGAAAGAAGCCGCTATGGCAACCGTGAAAACCTCCACGCCCGGCTTCACGCAGCCCCGCACGAACGACTGCTATACCATGCATACGAAAGACATTACCCGCGACGCGGGCGCCATTTTTCCCGACGTTCCCGAATTCCGCTTTGTCAATTCGGACAGAAAAGAGGGCACCCCGCCTGCCGGAGAGACCGCGTCCGTCTTTATGCCTTACGCCGGTTTTGCCGTGATGAGAAACGACTGGACCGCGGATTCTCTGTATATGAATTTCGACGTCGGACCTCTCGGTTGCGCACACGTGCATCAGGATAAACTCAATATCAACCTTTACCGCGGCGCGGAAGAACTCATCTTTGACGACGGCGGCGGACAGTATGAGATCTCCGATGAAAGAACCTACGGACTCTCCGCGTATGACCACAACACCGTTCTTGTCGACGGTATGGGACAGAATCGCAAAGAACCCGTTCGCTCGGAAGAACCCATCAACGCCCATTGGGTATCGACGGCTGCGTTCGATTATGCGAAAGCCGTCTATGACGGAAAATTCGGCGACGGTAAGAAACCTGCAACGCACACCCGTGAAGTCAGATTTTGTAAACCGGGCTTTGCATTTATCAAAGATCTTCTGCACCCGCTCGACGGCGAAGCGCATACCTATGAGATGCTTCTCCACACCGATACGTGTAACGTACATCCCGTGGCAGAATACGAAGGCGCCCTCCTCGGCGAACTCGGAAAGACCTATGACATTCTGATCGTTCCTGTCGGACAGATCGGCGAGATCAGCACGCATACCGGTGAGAAAGAACCCCGCCTGTACGGCTGGTACGTCGGCAGAAACGAGAGCAATCTTCATCCTGCCACCACCGTGATCCGGAAAATCGCGGGAAAGGGCGACTGCGGATTTGAAACTCTGCTCATTCCCGTGTGCCACGGCAACCGTTTGCCGAAAATCTCGGTCGAGGGCGATACCGTGTGCGTAAATCACGAAGGTATCGACTACCACATCCGTCGTTCGGATCTTTCGCATTGATTTATCGCTTTTGCGATAAAGTTTTTTGCGGTAAAGCATTGAAAAAACGCGGAAACTGTGTTATAATTTTTCTGTTATAAATATTTTACTTGGAGCAAAACCATGGAAAGAGAACTTATCAGACATATTTATGAAGATACGGCCTCCTTCGGCGGGAAAACGGTTACCGTCGGCGGTTGGGTGAGAAACCTGCGCGATTCCAAAGCATTCGGTTTCATTGACCTCAACGACGGCTCGTATTTCAAGAGCATTCAGGTCGTTTTCGAACGCGATAAAGTTGCGAACTACGACGAGATCGCATCGCAGAACGTCGGTGCCGCGCTTGTCGTTACCGGTGTGATCGAACTTACGCCCGAAGCAAAACAGCCTTTTGAAATGAAAGCGGTATCCATCGCGGTGGAAGGTACTTCCACTCCCGATTATCCCTTGCAGCCGAAACGCCACACCGTGGAATTCCTCCGCGAGCAGGCATATCTCCGTCCGAGAACCAACTTGTTCTCCGCCGTATTCCGCGTTCGCTCCGAGGTGGCTTACGCCATTCATTCCTTCTTCCACAACCGCGGATTCGTTTACGTTCACACGCCCTTGATCACCGGTTCCGACTGTGAGGGTGCGGGTGAAATGTTCCGCGTCACCACTTTGGATCTTGACAATCTTCCCAAGACCGATGACGGCAAAGTCGATTTCTCCAAAGACTTCTTCGGAAAATCCACCAACCTCACCGTTTCCGGTCAGCTGGAAGGCGAAACCTACGCCATGGCATTCGGCAACATCTACACCTTCGGTCCGACCTTCCGTGCCGAGAATTCCAACACCGCCCGACATGCCGCAGAGTTCTGGATGATCGAACCCGAGATCGCGTTTGCCGATCTGACGGACGATATGGGACTCGCGTGGGATATGATCAAATACATCATTCATCACGTGATGGACAACTGCAAAGCGGAACTCGAATTCTTCAACAAGTTCGTAGATAACACGCTTCTTGCCCGTCTGACCGCTCTCCGTGATGCCGATTACGCAAAAGTAACCTACACCGAAGCGATCGACATTCTTCTCAAGTCCGGTCACGAGTTCAAATTCCCCGTATATTGGGGCGTGGATCTTCAGACCGAACACGAGAGATACCTCACGGAAGAAGTATACAAGAAACCCATCTTCCTCATTGATTATCCCAAAGAGATCAAGGCGTTCTATATGCGTCTGAACGACGACGGAAAGACCGTTGCCGCAATGGATCTTCTTGTTCCCGGCGTCGGTGAGATCATCGGCGGCTCGCAGCGTGAGGAGAGAATGGATGTTCTCACCGCGAGAATGGCGGAACTCGGCTTGAAAGAAGAGGACTATTGGTGGTACCTCAACCTCCGCAAGTACGGCGGAACCAAACACGCCGGTTTCGGTCTCGGCTTTGAAAGAATCATTATGTATCTGACGGGTGTTTCCAACATCCGCGACGTTCTTCCTTATCCGAGAACCGTCGGAAACGCTGAGTATTGATCATTAAAGGGGGGGGCTTTTTCAAAACGGAAAAAGCCCCCGATTTATAAAAAAGGAGATAGATCCATGCTGTTTCCCGAAGAAAAGTTTTATCACGAAGCCCTTGATCTCTCCGTTCCGGAACTGAAACTCGCCTGCGATCTTTTTGACCGCGGGGACGTCCCTGCAGCGGAACACGCCTTTGCCGCTTATATGAAAACCGTTTTGCGTCCGCAGATCTACCTTGCGGATAAAACCCCTCGGAACCTTTCCGACAGTGAAAAGAAAACCCTGCTCGGAAAAGCCGATGTGATCTGCGACGGCGTGCTTTCTTCGGTCGGCTTCCCGCACCGCTTTGAAAACAATCAGTTCGATTGGGAGATCAATCCGACCTTCAATAAATATTGCGAGTGGACGTGGCAACTTTCCCGTCATCCCGAATTCGTCACGCTGTCAAATGCGTACGCCGTTACGGGTGATGAAAAGTATGCCTGTCAGTACGTCCGTCTGATCACGTCTTGGATCGATCAGTGTGTCTGCCCCGAGAGCATTTCCGGCTATGCGACGCTCACCTGGCGCACCATCGAAGCCGGCATACGTATGCTCGGTTCGTGGCACGTTGCCATCCATACGTTTGTGAATTCTCCCTCCGTCAGCGACGGCACGTGGGTAAAGATCTTCCGCTCGGTTTACGAACACGTATACCGTCTGCGCGGGTTCAGAACGTCCCATAACTGGCTGATCATGGAAATGGGCGGACTTGTCAATATCGCCGTTCTCTATCCCTTCTTCCGCGATACGAAAGAGTGGTTCGACGACGGTATGAAAACGCTTGAAAACGAGCTTTACGTTCAGCTTTATCCCGACAGTTTCCAATACGAACTCTCTACGGGTTATCATGGCTGCAACATCGGGAACTATCGGAACGTTATGAGTCTTTGCCGTAAATTCGGCATCGCCGTTCCGCAAAAATTCTACGACGGCATCCATTTGATGTATGAGATGTACGTCAAACTCTGCCGTCCCGACAGACTTACGCCGGGACTCAACGACGGAGGAAACGTCAACGTCGCCGTCACTTTGAAGAGCGCTTTGGAAACTTATGAAAACGATCCCGTTTTCACTTGGTTCGCAACGGATGGCAAAGAGGGAACCGCTCCTGAGTATACGTCCGTCGTCCTGCCGTACGCAGGTCAGGTCGTGATGCGTCAGGATTGGAGCAAAGAGGCGATCTTTGCGCACTTTGACGGCGGTCCTTTCGGTTTCGCCCATCAGCATGAAGATAAGCTGAACTTCCAGATGTTCGCCTACGGTGCGGATATGCTTCCGGACGAAGGCACGTACGCCTACGATTCTTCCGATCAGAGAAAATACGTCCTCGGCACCCGTTCCCATAATACGGGACTTGTGGACGGAAAAGGACAGAGCCGCCGGGAGATCTACAATTGGAACGATGAGGATATCACCAAGAAGGCAGAGGAACTCCGCTACCGCAACGGTGCGGATTATGAAGTTTGTGAGAGCGTGGACGACGACGGCTACGGCAAGCGGCCTAACGTGAACGGAAAACCCGCTTATCCCGAATTTTACGATTCCGGAAAGGTACCGACTTCCGACAGTTTCATCAACGCGACGCACAGACGCAAAGTCGTATTCTTCAAAAAAGGTTTTTCCGGACTCCCGCCCTTCTTTGTTTTGCTTGACCGCTTCGATGCGGAAGAAGAACATACCTTTGAGGTTTCCTTCCAGCTTACGGAGGATGAAACCGCAGTAGTCGGAGGCAGAACGGTTACCCGCTTCGGAAACGGTGCGACCATGACGGTCGTCGGCGATACCTATCCGAAACTTACGGTCGGACAGTACGAGCCGGAATATATGGGCTGGCGTTCGATCCACGGTCCCGAAGAGCATGAACACGCTCCCGCCCCCGTCCTCTCGTTTGCCAAGCGGAAAGCGTCGGCAAACTTCGCCACCGTTATCGTTCCCGCAAAGTCGGGCAACGTCGCTCCCGTCAAGGTTTCCTGTGACGATACTTCGTTTACCCTCACCGTGAACGGTGCGTCCGAAACCTTCCTCTACGCCGATGACAGATTCGGCACCGATCCCGTTTAATCTTGAAAGGATATAAAATATGAAAGTTCAAATCGATTTTTCTAAAACTGTCAGCAAAATGAAACCCGTTCACGGCGTCAATAACGGCCCCGTAACCTTCGATTTCATGAGAGATGCGACGTCGCTCTTCGTCCGTGCGGGAATTCCGTACTCCCGTCTTCACGATACCGAAGGCGACTACGGATGCGGTGAATTCGTCGACATCCCCGCGGTGTTCAAAGTCTTCGAAGCCGATCCCGAAAACCCTGCCAATTACAATTTCAAAATGACCGACGAGTATATCAAAGCCATTCGTAAAGCCGGAACCAAGGTCATTTACCGCCTCGGCGTTACGATCGAAAACGGCCCGATCAAACGTCATATCTATCCTCCGAAAGATTTTCATCAGTGGGCAAGGATCTGCGAGGGCGTCATCCGCCATTATACCGAAGGCTGGGCTGACGGTATGCAGGATGGCGTAGAGTACTTCGAGATCTGGAACGAGCCGGAGTTCTACAATCATATGTGGCTCGGCACCCATGAGGAATTCTACAAACTCTTCAAAGATACCATCATTTATCTGAAAAAGAAATTCCCGAACGTGAAGATCGGCGGTCCCGCAACGGGAAACAACGATAAACCTTTCACCGAAGGTTTCTTCAAATACCTCACCGAGGGCGAGCGCGCGCCTCTTGATTTCTTCTCCTTCCACACCTACTTCCGCAACCCGAAAAAGCACATCCACGACCGCTTCAACGAAGTCCGCGCGCTTCTCGACAAGAGCGGATATAAGGACGTTCCGATCTTCATCACCGAGTGGAACCACGTAAACGGTTGGGATCACATGGAGGAAGAATACAAGAGAGTTTCCGACCACACGGGCGCTGCGTTCGTTGCCTGCGCTCTCTGCGAACTTCAGAAAACGGGATACGCCATCGCCAACTATTACGACGCACAGTTCGGCTCCAGTTTCAACGGACTGTTCAAACTCGCGAGATTTGAGGGACATGATGACGTTCAGTCGCTCTCACCGAAACCCTCCTTCTATGCGATGGAGATGTTCGGCGACCTCTACCGCCTCGGTACGGAAGCATATTCCGACGCTGAGGAAGACGTTTCCGTTGTTGCGGCAACCGACGGCACGACGGATTCGTTCCTGATCGGAAGATACAATCAGACGGCACAGAACAACGTAACCGCCGTGATCGACGTCAAGAACGCACACGGAACCAAAGCGGACATCATCCGTTACCGTGCGGACGTCAACGACGTGGAGATCGAGACCGTGGACGTGATCCCAAATACGATCACTCTTGCCCCGTATTCGTTCGCGAGAATCGTCATCCACAACTGATTCCCGATACAAAAAACTGAAGGTTTACGGGCGTTTTCATAGGGATTTTTTCCACGCGCGAACAACAAAAAGCAATCTGACAAACACTTTTTGGATTGCCCGAATGAAATTCCTCTGCAAACCGAAAAAGCCGGTCTGTCCGACGTATATAAATGAAAACGGCGGGAACGTTTGGTTCCCGCCGTTTTTTGGCTTTTTGTTTCGGTTCGTTTTCGCCGGCTACCGTACACGCATACGCCGACGCTCCGAAAACTAACCGTCGGCACGCGCCCTCTCTCCCTGCGAAAGACACCCTTTCTGCCGTCAGTTTTTTATTGTTCTTTATTTCCCGATCTTGCGAACGGTCAGTTCGTTTTCTGCGACGGAAAATGCGATTTTGAGTTCGCCGTAATCGAGATAGTAGATCCGCTCGCTGTCGTCCTGATAGGAGGGGCGGGGATCGTTGGCGAGGATCTCACGGACGGTGTCGCGCTCCGCTTCGGGGATCTTTTGGAGTTCGGCTTCGGGAATGCGGACCGAGAGGGCGTAGTCCTTTACGCCGTCGGCAAATCCGCCCGCGGCATCGGGGTGGCTGTCCGTGTAGGGCAGATAAGGCTTGATATCGTAGATCGGCGTGCCGTCGAGCAGATCCGCACCGCTGACGTGAAGCACCGCGCCTTCATTTTTCGTCATTTCCACGCCGAGCAGACGGACGGAGGAAAGACCGATCGGGTTCGGACGGAACGGCGATCTTGTGGCGAATACGCCCATACGGCGGTTTCCGCCGAGCCGCGGGGGACGGACGGTCGGCGACCAGGTGTCGCGCACGCTCTCGGAAAACTCCCAGATGAGCCACAGATGAGAGTACCCTTCTATGCCGCGCAGGGCATCGGGGTTGCGGTACGGCTCCTCAAAGACGATTACGCCCTCGGTCTGCACGATCCCGCTCTGACGGGGGATCCCGAATTTATCTTTGAATTTCGTTCGTATGGTGGCGATTTTTTTCATATCAAATGCTTTTTCTTTTCTTTTATTTTACCACATTTTCCGCAAGAAAACAAGGGATCCCTTGCAAATCCTGTTCCTTTATGATAAAATAAAGAAAAAACGGAGAAATGATGAAACTCGTATCTTGGAACGTCAACGGCTTCCGTGCCGTGTTGAATAAAGGATTTGCGGACGTGTTCGCCTCGGAGAATGCGGACGTATTCTGTTTGCAGGAAACAAAAATGCAAGAGGGACAGGCGGACTTTTCACCCGAAGGGTACCGCGCCTATTATTCCTGCGCGGAGAAGAAAGGGTATGCCGGCACAGCGGTTTTCACGAAGGCGGAACCCCTTTCCGTCGCCTACGGCATCGGCGGGAAGTATAACGACGAGGGGCGTGTGATCACGCTCGAATTTCCGGAATTCTATTTCGTCTGCGCCTACGTTCCCAACGCACAGGACGGTTTGAAACGCATCGGCTACCGTATGGAGTTTGAGGACGATATGCGGAACTATCTTCTCTCGCTCGACGCGAAAAAGCCGGTGATCTATACCGGCGACCTCAACGTCGCACACAACGAGATCGACATCAAAAACGCGAAAAGCAATATCGGCAACGCCGGTTTCTCCTACGAAGAACGCGGGAAGATGGACGAACTTTTAGCGGCGGGATTCGCGGATTCCTTCCGCGAACTCTACCCGGACACCGTCAGGTATTCTTGGTGGTCGTACCGCTTCCACGCCCGCGAGAACAACGCCGGATGGCGCCTTGACTACTTCATCGTATCAAAACGCCTGATGGAGAAAGTCGCCGATTCCGTCATCCGCACCGACGTCATGGGAAGCGATCATTGCCCGGTATCTCTCATATTAAAATAAAAAGAGTTTCCGATGAAACTTTGCATAGCAACCCCTGCGTCCCCGATCCCGATCTTTACGGAGAATAAAAATTCCCCCTGCGGCGGAGATTTCCGTACTGCCGCAGGGGGCTTTTCTTTGAAAGGTCATAAAATCAGTTCCAGAATCAGCGCTACGACACAGACGGTCGACGCGGTGAGAAACAGATTCGACGTGAACCACGCGACGAGAACACCGACTGCCATCGCGGCGATTCCGCTGATGAGAGATCCCGTTTGCAGGACAATGGCGGGAAATACCATCACGGAGAGTGTGATATAAGGGACGTAGTAGAGGAAGGAACGAACGAAGCGGTTTTTGATCGGCTTGTGGAAGATGAACATCGGGAGCGCGCGGATCGCAAAGGTCACGAGCGCCGCGACGATAAGATAAATCGTCAGATTTCCGCTCATGCGTTATCGCCTCCTTCGCCGTTCTCTTTATCCCGGATGGGGAAGAGCAGAGCAAACAGGGTGGAAAGTCCCACGGTGAGAATGATGGTACGGAAACCTTCCGACAACTCACGGATCACGGGGAGGAGCGAGAAGGCAAGACTGCACGACATGGAGAGGACGACCGCGAAGAACAGTACCTTCGACCGTCTTGCCGCGGGGATGACCGTCGAGAGGAACATTCCGTAAAGTCCCATGCCGAGCGCGATGACGGCAACGGTGGGAAGTACGTTTCCGAGCAGGGTTCCGGCGAGCGTGCCGAACGCCCAACCGGGGATGGAAACCGTCATCATACCGAGATAGAAAGCAAACGTCAGTTTTTCTTCTCTGGCGATGGACGCACCGAACAACTCGTCCGTCAGATCGAAACCGATGATGAGCCGTTCGTGGAGTTTGACTTCCTCCGAAGTCTTTTGACCGATGGCGCAGGACATCAGAAGGTATCTTGCGTTGGCGACAAATTCCAACACCGCCATCTCAATATAAGTGCCGCCCGTCAGGACGGTCTGGAAGAACGCATATTCTCCCGCCGATGCGTTGAGGAGCAAACTGACGAGTGTTGCCTGTATCGGAGAGATCCCGGCTTTGGAAGCCGTGATGCCGAGTGCGATCGCACAGGCAAAATACCCGATCATAACGGGAATACCCATACGGATTCCGCGGAAAAAATCCGCGCTTTTTCTTTTTTTATCCATTATTTTCTCCAATAATTACTGACCGGATTAGTTTACCACATTTTTTCCGTTTTGTAAAGAGGGAAACGCCCCGCTCACAGCAAAATAATGCCATAAATCGTACAAACGGGGCAAAATAATGCTTTTCTTTTCATGGAAGCGGGACGATTGGGTGAACAGTTTCTTCACGACGGAGCCCACGCATCCTTCGGGCACTTACTATCATTACGATACGTCGGGTACCTTCATTCTCAACGTCATCGTGGAACGCCTCACGGGAAAGCCCTTCCTCGATTATCTCTATGAAAAACTGCTCGGCAAAACCGGCTTCTCCGAGGGCACTTGGTGTGTCAATTCCCCCGACGGATACTCATGGGGCGGTTCCGGTGTCCAATGCACGACGCTCGACCTCGCCCGTCTCGGTCAGATCTATCTCGACCTCGGAAACGTTCACGGCGAGCAACTCCTCTCCGAAGCGTGGTGCCGGGATGCGATCGCCCGTCACGTAGATAACAATTTCAACGGTCATATGACGCTCCTTGCCGGTCATGGCTACGGCTACAAGATCTGGCGCGCGGCGAGAGATTGCTTTGCCTTCCTCGGTATGGGCGGGCAGTTGATGATCGCCTGCCCGAAGTATAACGTCCTCATGGCGGCGACTTCGGACGAACAGGGAAACGGCACCGGCTATCACCTTCTGGCGGAAGCCTTCTACCGTTTCGTCCTCGACAACCTTGACGAATTCGGCGCGGAGCCGAAACCCGAAAATCCGGCGGCGCTTGCGGATCTGCGCGATTACACCGCCAACCTCACCTGCCCTCTGACCTTCCTCGGTGAGCGGGATTCCGCTTTCTCACCTGAAGTGTTCGGCAGAACCTACGTGATGCGCGAGAACCCCATGCAGATCGAATGGTTCCGTCTTGAGAAGACCGAGAACGGCGGAAAGTTCGTATTCTTCGCCCGCGGGGAAGAAAAGACCATCCCCTTCGGCTTCGGCGAGTACGAGATCGCACCGTTCCCCGAAACCTGCTATTGGGGACGCACGATGCGCACGCCGAGCGGAAAGGGTTACCGCACCATGAGCGCGGGACTTTGGACGGAGGAAAAGAAATTCGTTGTCCGTTCCTATCTGATCGACGATTATTTCGGAAATCTCACGACCACCTTCGCGTTCAAAGGCGAGGAATGTT
>JAKSPH010000042.1 GCA_024404975.1 Clostridia bacterium
AAAAAACAGGAAAGGTGTTACTGTTATGAAATTCGGTGCACAATTTTACACGCTGCGCAAACGCGCTACCACCCCCGCCGAACTCGAAATCTGCTTCGCCGAGATGCACAAGATCGGTTATGAAGTCGCTCAGATGTCCGGCATCTGCAAAATGGATCCCTATGAACTCCGCGATATGAGCCAGAAGTATGAACTCCCCATCACCGTTACCCATTCTCCCCTTGACAGAATCCTTAACGATACCAAGGCGCTCATCGAAGAACACAAGATCTACGGTTGCCCCGTGATCGGTCTCGGCTCCATGCCCAACGAAAACAGAACCGTGGAAGGCACCAGAGAATTCCTCAAGATGATCGAAAGACCTATGAAGGAGATCAACGACGCAGGTCTTGCCTTCGCTTACCACAACCATTCCTTCGAATTCGATAACAACGGCGGTACCGACATCTACGACATTCTCGTCGAAGAAGCACCCGAACTCAACTTCATCATGGATACGTACTGGTTCCGTCACGGCGAACGCGATATCATGAAGTACATCAAAGAACTCGGCGGAAAGAGAATGACCAACATTCACTTCAAGGATATGAAGAACGACCCCAAAGGTCCTATCTGCCCCTGCGGTGAAGGCGTGATCGACTTCAAGCCCATCATTGAACTCTGTGATAAAGTCGGCGTAAAATACGCTCTTGTCGAGCAGGACAACGCACCCGACCTCGGCGACGAATTCGCTCAGATGAAGACTTCCTTCGTCAATACTTTCCCTCTCTTCAAATAATAATCGCGGAGAAACGTTATGGCAAAGTTTATTCTTTCCGCATTTGCGGATGAAGCAGGTTCTTCCATCGAAGAACAGATCGCCGCTTTGAACGAAAACGGCATTACCCGCATTGAACCCCGAAACGTCGGCGGAAAAGGTATCCTCGACCTCACGGACGACGAGATCGCGGAAGTCAAGGCAAAACTTGATGCCGCCGGTATCAAGACCGGTTCTCTCGGTTCCCCCATCGGCAAGTTCCCGATCGAAGAGCCGTTTGAAAATCACCTTCCCGCGTTCCGCCGCGCACTTGAAGTCGCAAAGAAACTTGACACAAAAAACATCCGTATGTTCTCTTTCTTCGTCGCGCAGGACAAACTTGAAGAAAACCGCGCGGAAGTTATGCGCCGCCTCGGACTCATGGTCAAAGAAGCGCGTGAGAACGGCATCGCCCTCTGCCACGAAAACGAATCCCGAATTTACGGACAGATGCCTTCGGAAGTCGCGGACATCCTCGACGAGATCCCCGATCTTTACGGCATCTTCGACCCCGCCAACTACATTATGAACAATGCGGATCTCGGCGCGGGTATCAAGGCGACCTTCAAACACTTCCGCTATATGCACATCAAAGACGCGACCTACGCGGAAAAAGCGATCGTTCCTTCGGGAATGGGCGACGGCAGAATCGGCGAGATCATCGACTTGATCAACGATCATTCGGATGACACCGTAATGCTTACCTTGGAGCCCCACCTTCACACGTTCGACGCCTACAAGAGCATCGACGATAAGGTTCTCAAAAACAAACTCACCTTTGCCACAAGACGCGAAGCGTTCGACGCCGCGGTCAAGGCACTGAAAAACGTACTCACCGAGCATGGATTTAAGGAGGATGAAAATCACTTATGGAAAAAGTAAGATTCGGTATTGTCGGCTGCGGTAACATGGGTACCGGCCACGCCAAGAATTTCCTTGCAGGCAAGATCGTAAACGGCGAAGTTTCCGCCGTTTGCGACATCAATCCCGCCAAATTTGAGTTCTTCAAAAAAGAATTCGGCGATAAGATCGCTTATTTCGAAGACGCGGAAGAAATGTTCAAATCCGGTCTTTGCGACGTAGTTATGATCTGCGTTCCCCACTACTTCCATCCCACCCTTGCGATTAAGGCGATGGATGCGGGACTCCACTGCATCGTAGAAAAACCCGCTGGTGTTTACACCAAACAGGTAAAGGAAATGCTCAAACGCCACGAGACTTCCGACAAGATCCTCGGTATCATGTTCAACCAGCGTACCAACCCCGCGTTCCGTGCGATGAAGAAGATGATCTCCGAAGGCAAGATCGGCACCGTCAAGAGAACCAACTGGATCATCACCGACTGGTACCGTACGCAGGAATATTACGACAGCGGTTCCTGGCGTGCAACATGGGCAGGTGAAGGCGGCGGCGTTCTTTACAACCAGGCACCTCACCAGCTCGACCTCTTCCAGTGGATCACCGGCATGAGCCCCACAAAGGTACGTGCTTTCTGTCACTTCGGAAAATGGCATGACATCGAAGTTGAAGACGACGTAACCTGCTACTGCGAATACGAGAACGGTGCGACCGGCGTGTTCATTACGACCACCGCAGACGCTCCCGGTACCAACCGTTTCGAAGTCACCGGTACCAAGGGAAAACTCGTCTTTGAAAACAACAAGGTTTACTTCACCGAGCTTGAAATGGACGAGCGCGAATGGTGCTTCTCCACTTCTACCGGTTTCAACAAACCCAACGCACTTCCTACCGTGGAAGTTGAACTTGAGGGCGAGAACACCCAGCACTCCGGTATCTGCAACAACATCGCAAACGCGATCCTCGGTCTTGAACCCGTATATGCTCCCGCATCCGACGGTCTGCTCGGCGTAGAACTTGCAAACGCAATGCTTCTTTCCGCTTGGGAAAACCGCGAAGTTACCCTTCCCATCGACGACGATCACTTCTATGAAGAATTGAAGAAGCGCATTGCCGTTTCCAAACCTCACAGAATCAAAAAGGAATCCGTTACCGCTCAAAACTGACTTCACAGCGAGGAATCCGTAATGAATGAAAAAATCTACCGTGTCGCACATATCGGGTGCGGCACGGTCGCTCCGAACCACCTGGCGGCTCTCGCGGAGAATCCGAGAACGCAGATCGCAGCACTTTGCGACCTCGATGCCGACCGCGCGAAAAACATGGCGGAGAAATATGCGAAAGACGCCATGATCTATACCGACTATCGCAAAATGCTCGATGAAGTGAAGCCGGACAGCGTCCACATCTCCACTCCTCATTTTCTGCATTGCGAGATGGCGTGTTACGCTCTCTCGAAGGGGATCCACGTTTTTCTCGAAAAGCCGATGGTACGTACAAAAGAGGAGATCCGTATTCTTCTCGACGCGGAAAAGTCTTCGTCCGCAAAACTCAATATCTGTTTCCAGAACCGCTTTAATCCTTCCACAGAATACGCGATGCAGATCGCGGAAGAGGACGGCGGAGTTACCGCCGCTTACGGAACGGTCATTTGGGACAGAGATGAGGATTACTACAGAAACAGCCCGTGGCGCGGCAGATACGCGACCGAAGGCGGCGGTGTGATGATCAATCAGGCGATCCACACGATCGACCTTCTCTGCTTCTTTCTCGGAAAGCCGAAATCCGTTTGCGCAACGACGGCAAATCACCGTCTGAAGGGCGTGATCGAAGTGGAAGATACCTGCGAGGGTGTCATCACCTTTGATAACGGCAAACGTGCGAATTTCTATTGCACGAACTCGCACATCGGAAAATCGCATACGGAAGTGATGCTCGAAACTGCACATCACACGATCGAGATCCGTTCACCCTACGTTACCGTGGACGGACAAGTCATCACCGCGTGCGAAAAGAAATCCGGCTACGTCGGAAAAGAATGTTACGGCAACGGTCATAAATACCTCATTGCGAAGTTTTACGATGCCCTTGCCGAAGGCAAAGATGCGCCCGTAACCGCGGAAAGCAGCCGATATGCCATCGACATTCTGACCGCCGCTTACAACTCTCACGACAGTGAGACCGAAATCGTTTACAACTGAAATACTAACAGAAAGGAATATCCGACCATGAAAATGACATTCCGTTGGTACGGACCGAAAGATCCCGTTACCCTCGATATGATCCGTCAGATTCCCGGAATGACCGGCGTCGTAACCGCGCTCTACACCATTCCCGTAGGTCAGGTTTGGGATCTCGACTCCATCCTTGCTTTGAAAAAGCAGGTCACAGACGCAGGTCTTGAGATGGAAGTCATCGAATCCGTCCCTGTCCATGAGGAAATCAAACTCGGTTCCGACAAGCGTGACGCTCTGATCGACAACTACATTCAGACCATCCGCAACCTTGCAAAAGCCGGTGTAAAAGTTATCTGCTATAACTTCATGCCTGTCTTTGACTGGGTAAGATCCGATCTTCACTACAACACCAAAGACGGTTCCAACTGCCTGGCATACAGTCAGGAACAGATCGACGCGATCGATCCCAAGAAACAGTCCCTTTCCCTTCCCGGTTGGGACGAATCCTACACGAAAGAAGAACTGCAGAACCTGCTCAAGCGCTATGAAGCCGTTGACGAAGAAAAACTCTTCGACAATATGGTGTATTTCCTCAAACGTCTGATGCCCGTCTGCGAGGAGTGCGACGTCAAAATGGCGGTACACCCGGATGATCCCCCATGGAGTCTGTTCGGACTTCCCCGCATCGTCCGTGATGAAGCGCACCTCGACCGTCTGTTCTCCGCCGTTGATTCCAAATACAACGGACTTACTCTCTGCACGGGTTCTCTCGGCGCAGACAGAAACAACGACCTCGTTAAGATGGCTGCAAAATACGCGAAAATGGGCAGAGTCCATTTTCTCCACGCAAGAAACATCAAATTCACCAACACGGAAGAAGGACATATGTTCTTCCATGAATCTCCCCACCCGACCGAATGCGGTTCTCTCGACATGTACGGCATTCTGAAGGCACTGCACGACAACGGATTTGAGGGCTACACCCGTCCCGACCACGGCAGAAACATCTGGGGTGAAGAGCGCCGTCCCGGTTACGGTCTGTACGACCGCGCGCTCGGTGCGACCTACCTCTACGGTGTTTGGGAAGCCATCGACAAATCCTCGAAATAAGTTCCGAACTTGTTTCCGAAACAATACAATAACTGAAAGGATCCGATCATGAAACTTCCTTTTGAACTTGATCTGACGGGAAAAGTTGCCGTCGTTACCGGTGCTGCCGGCGTTCTCTGCTCCGATTTCTCCCGTGCACTCGCACAGTGCGGCGCAAAAGTAGCGCTTCTCGATATCAATGAAGCCGTCGCAAAGCAAATCGCCGATGAAATCGTAAAAGAGGGCGGAAAAGCGATCGCCGTTAAGGCAAACTGTCTTGAAAAAGCCTCTCTCGAAGAAGCAAAGGCAATCGTTGACCGTGAATTCGGTGCTTGCGACATTCTGATCAACGGTGCCGGCGGAAACAATCCCCGCGCGACCACCGCGGATGAATACTTCAATGCGGCAACCCTCGAAGATGCGACCAAACAGTCCTTCTTCTCCATCTCTCCCGAAGGTGTCCGCTTCGTATTTGACCTCAACGTGACCGCGGCATTCCTCACGACCCAGGTATTCGCTCTCGATATGGCGAAATCCGGCAAAGGCGGTAACATCATCAACATCTCGTCGATGAACGCTTACAGACCTTTGACCAAGATCCCCGCGTACTCCGCGGCAAAAGCGGCCGTTTCCAATTTCACGCAATGGCTCGCAGTACACTTCGCAGAGACCGGAATCCGTGTCAATGCGATCGCTCCCGGTTCCTCCGCAACGAATAAGAACCGCGCGTTGCCCTTCAACCCCGACGGAACTCCCACTCCCAGAACAGGAAAGATCCTCGGCGGCACTCCCATGCGCCGTTTCGGCGAATCCAGTGAACTTCTCGGCGGTCTGTTCTTCTTCCTCAACGACAACGCCGCTTCCTTCATTACGGGCGTAGTACTCCCCATCGACGGTGGCTTCTCCGCCTATTCCGGCGTATAATCCATTTCGACAAAAAAGCCGTGATTTCTCATTAAAATCACGGCTTTTTCTTTGCTTTATACCACAAATCGAGTTCTATCTCATTTCAAAGGCGGCATCTGGTGATCAGAGCCGAGTGCCTTGTATTTGGACTGTGCGAGGTTGTGATATTTGAGGAATTTCACCGGTCGTTCGATGCCAAGTGAGGCGACGTACTCGGAAACGTCCTCAGTGATGGAATCGTTATATCCCGGAATGACCGGCATACGGATCTCGATCTTACATCCGCACTTTGCGAGATATTCAAGGTTTTCAAGGATCCGCTCGTTTCCGACACCGGTTCCCTCTTTGTGCTTTGCACTGTCGAGGTGTTTGATATCATAAAGGAACATATCCGTATAAGGAATGACTTTATCGAGAGTTTCACGAGATACGTAACCGCAGGTATCTACTGCGGTGGAGATCCCCTCCTCTTTCATACGTTTCATTATCTCAACACAGGCATCCGCCTGGCAAAGACATTCACCGCCGGAGAGCGTGATCCCGCCGCCCGACGTTTCATAAAAATCTCTGTCTTCAAGCAAAACACGGCAGATTTCTTCTGTATCGGTGTCGCGTCCCCAAACCGTCATCGCTTTGGGAAGGCAATTCTCCGCGCATTTTCCGCATTTCCGGCAGATCTCACGGTCGAATTTGCGTGCCTCCCCATTTACGGTTTGCGCGCCTGCGGGGCAAACTGAGGCACATACACCGCAACGGGTGCATTTGTGTTCAAAAAATCCCATTTCCGTATTGAAACTCTGCGTTTCGGGGTTGTGGCACCACTCGCAACGCAACGGACAGCCTTTGAAGAACACGGTAGTCCGGATGCCGTCGCCGTCGTGAACGGCAAATCGTTTGTAATCGGTTATTTTTGCAATCATGATTTACTCCGCAATGTTTTCAGCACGTAAAATATACGTATCCTGCTCTTCTTTGCACATATCGTTGAACAGAACGTTCCACCCGCAGACACGGATCTGAAGATTGGAGAATCTCTCCGGCTCCTTCTGTGCCTGTTTTAAGGTATCGGCAGAAAGAACGTTGAACTGAACGGCGGATCCGCCGCCCTCCATATAAACTTTGAGCATTGCTTTCATCGCGATCATACCCTCTTCGCCTTCGACGGAAGTCGAGTGAAGCATACAGTCGAGGCAATGGCCTTCGGTGAAGCGGTAAGGTTTGGTTCTCAGAACGGAACGCATCAGTGCGGTACAACCGTTTCTGTCCATGCCGATGACAGGAGAGGAATTCTTACTCGTTTCTTCTCCTGCGAGTCTGCCGTCCGGCGTTGCGCCCATGCGGGAACCGAAAATGATGAAATGTCTTGCCGAATGAACGGTCATTTTCCAGAACCCGCCGCGCACGTTGGGCGTGCCTTGGAAGGATGCCGCAAAATCTGCGACACGTTCGGTGATCTCATCGGCTAAGGGGTTTCCGTTGCCGAATTTTTCGGGAAGCAAGAGTGCTGCGCGGCGCAGGGATTCATAACCCTCGAAGTTCTTTTTCAGAGCGTCTTTCATCTCGGCATAAGTACAGATCTTTTTGTCATAAATCAAGATTTTGACAGCACACAGGCAATCGACCGCAGAGCCGATTCCGCTATTGACGAACGACGTATTGTTATACGTCGTTCCGTTCTGGTAAGCGTCGGCTTTCTTTTCAAGCGAGGCGCTGATCGTCGCGGAATAGAAGAGCGTCGGGTTCGGCTCGTCCGTATAGGTCTCGAGTTCCGGTATGGCTTTGATGCCGTCGGAATAGACCTTTCCCATCTTCTCGAAATATGCTTTTTCAAATTCCTCGTAGGTGGCGGGTTCCGCTTCGTCCTCAAAGACCGCAAGAACGCCGTAAGGCATATTGATATAAAGCGGTGCCGTTGACGTTTCCTTTGCGCGTACCGCGTATTCATAGCAACCTTTGACGTCGAAGTCACAAGCCTCTTCGGGGGTGATACCGTACACTTTTTCCATATTACGGCGCACGTTATCCTCGCAAATGAGAACGATCGAGGTGTTGTGACGAATCGCGTCAAGCACTTCGGTCAACACGGAATCCGGCGTGCTTTTCCCGACTTTAATCTGGATTTTCGGGTTATAAATGCCGATTTTTCTGTACGTATCAAGGATGATATGAGAAACGGCATTGAATTTCGTCGTGCCGTCGGGATTGGTTCCGCCGAGGTAAAGCGGCTGCCCCCAATAGTTTCCGATACCCGTCCATTGCATCAGGAAGTAGGAGAGATCCTCGCGGAATTCTTCCTCTGTCGTTCTTCCCGCGGCAAGATCCGCTTCGTAGTACGGGGCAAGATCGTGGTCGAGTCCCGAACCGAGAGAACGTACCTGCGTGAGATCGACGCTCTCGCCGATCATGAAAAAGAGATAGATGAGCATCAGAACGTCATAGGCGGTTTTCGGTGCTCCCGCGGCAAGGCGGTACAACGATTCCGCTTCTCTTTCGGCACGGGCTGTGCCTTTGGTTTTCGCAAGTCCGGCAAAGCGGAGGCAGAGGTCGATCAAGGATTTCCAAACCATTTCCATAGAGGTGAAGAATGCTTCCTGCTTTTCCGTAAGGTCGGCTGCCTTGCGATGCGCGATTTGCACATTTTCAAGAATTCCGGGAAAACCGACTTTATAGAGTAAACGCCAATCCGGAATGGAATGATCGTAATCTCCCCACATGGCAATGGCGCCTTTTTTCGCCATACTGTGGCGGTAATCGCGATAGAACTCCGAGAGTTTGTTTGCCTCGTTTTCTCTCGCCCAAGTCACCCACATCAAAGGACGCAAGAGTCTGCCCCAAGAGTAAAAGAGCGGGAATTTATCGTGTTCGTTGATGTCGATCGGCGAATGTTCGAGAATGTACTTCTCGCAGAGAGCTTTCTGATACACTCTCGGACGGTGGACGTTCTTTTTCATAACATCCTTTACGGCTTCGATCATCTCCTCGTCGGAAATGCCCGTGCCGGCAGCACCTTCCCAACCGTGGTACGCAAAACGGTCAAAAGAGTCGAAAGGCTCGTCGACTTTATGATATTTTCCGCGCAGGAACGGTACGTCTGCAAAAAACGCTTCTGTCATGCCATTACCTCGATAAACGATTTATTAATCTATTATACTCTCTATACCCGAAAAATCAATTCCCTTTCCGATCGTGTTGACTTTTCCGAAACGGCTTTTTCACACGGATTTGTATTTTTCGAAACCAACTCACATCTTATCAGGTACCGTCACGGCGGTACCTACGATATTTTTCAGCGAACACCCTGCTCTTCCGCCACCGGCACAGGCACATGCGCAAGCGCACGCACACGCGCATCCGCCGGAGGAATGACCGGTCGGAGTATAGCGGGAATTCTCTGAATCTTTGATTTGCTGTGAAGAATGTCTTGAGGGAGGTGCCGCGAAGGTTCCGTGGTGGAAGAACAGGAACACTCTGTGCGGAGGAACGTATTCCGGCTCCTCGGTGTAACCGCCCATCCAGTAATCTTTATCGCCTTTTTTACGGTAGTTTATCAAAGCGGTGATCACGGCAACAGCCACGAACACGGCGAAAACGGAGGCCACAATGATGATACCGATCAGATCGGAATTGTCGTGATCCGCGTTTTCCGCACCGCGCGTCAAGTCGATCGTGGGGAACGCCGACATGGGATAGGTGAAGCAAACGTTCAGTTTTTCACTGTGTTTGAGGTTTTCTGCGGTGAAAGAAACCGAATTTTCGGTTTCTGACTCGGCAATCTCTCCGCTGTTGCGGGAAAGGCCGAAGGATTTTACCGTGTATCCCGGTTTATTGACCGTCACGGTCTGTTTTTTGACGTTGATCTCCTCGAACCAACCGGGCGTGTAATCAAAGAGAACCGTCTTTCCGTCTTCCGACGCGGTGAACATATAGTCCTGATGCCACGAGAAGGAAACGTCGAAGACCTCGCCCGATAAATACTCGCGGTCAAGTGTCAGAACGACGACTTCGCCTACAAGGAACATATCTTTGATATTATCGCTGATCGGCGTGAAGGAGTCGCAATTCATATTCGGCAAACCGACGCGAATATTATCGAGCGGATTGTCATCGTCGTCCATCAGAGATTGCCATTTGAGATGGCAGGTCATGTTGAATGTGGCGTCTTCAAGAACGTCGATCGTAATATCGTATTCGTGGATTACGTCGTAATCGCCGAGATTCGCCGCGCAAACCGTAGGAAATACTGCCGCGGCAAGAAGAAACTGAAGCAAAAATGCCGCGAAGAAACGGCTGATCGAAGATTTTTTCAGCATACGGCATGCTCCTTTTCGTAGTTCAGTTGGCAAATTCCCGCCATTTCCGCACTCACGGCACGGATCTTTTTGCAGGATCTGTGGTTCCAGATCTTTTGCCATGGATCAGTTTTCAAATTGCCGAGAGGCGCATCGGAGAGCCAGCTCTGGCAAGGAACGACACCGCCGTCGGGACGAACCGACATATTGGAAA
Organism: Clostridia bacterium; assembly: GCA_024404975.1. Taxonomy (GTDB): domain Bacteria; phylum Bacillota; class Clostridia; order Oscillospirales; family CAG-272; genus UBA1740. The sequence continues at coordinate 10,330 of JAKSPH010000042.1, forward strand.
GGCAAGCGCCGCAGGTCGGAACGTCGCGAAGTCCGATCTTGCGGATCTCCTCTTCGTTAAACCAACCGGGCGAAGTAAAGGAGATCTCACAACCGAGAGATTTACAGGTATCGACCGCCGCGGTCAGGATCTCCTGCAGTTCGTCTTTGGAAAGGCGAGTCGCGATACTTGCTTCTCCGAGCGCGTTTCCGGTCGGAATGAGGGCGGAACAGGTGAAATATTTGACTCCCATTGCCGCAAAATGCGAGATCAGCGCCGCGTAATCGCGGTTTTGCAGGCAAAGCGGAGTGTTCACGGAAAGTCCGAGATCGGCTTCCAGCGCGTTGGCGATACCGCGCACGGTATCCTCGTACCCGTCTACGCCGACAAGCCGGTTATGTACGTCTTTTTCGTGGGAATAGACGGTAACCTGCACGTTATCGAGTGAGGCATCGTATAGTTCTTTACAAAGTTCGGGGGTGA
>JAKSPH010000043.1 GCA_024404975.1 Clostridia bacterium
GGTCGTAGCACCTCCGAGAATGTTGATCGCCTTCCTTGAGAACAACCTTCAGGCAGACGGCTCCGTTCGTATTCCCGAGGTTCTTCGTCCCTACATGGGCGGAATGGACAAACTCGTCCCCAAGAAATAATCAATAAAAAATACGTCGGGGACAGTTTTATACCGTCCCCGATTTTCACAGAAGGAAACAGAATGAAAAAAGACGTATTGATTGTCATTGGTCCTTCCGCGTGCGGAAAGACCACCGTCGTGAATCTTGTGTCCGAGATGGCACCGGAATTTTCTTTCGTGCGTTCCATGACCACGCGCCCTGAACGTTTTGCAGGGGATTCCGAATACCTCTACGTGGATGATGCGACTTTCGCACAGGCACAGAAAAACGGAGAACTCCTTGAAAGTATGACTTTCGGCGAATATTCCTACGGTACGCCGAAAGCCGAGATCGACCGCATCGCACGTGAGGGCAAACATCCGCTGATGATCCTTGATCTTGTCGGAAACGAGAACGTCCGTAAAAGCGAGATCGGCGGCCGCGTGTTTTCCGTCTACCTCTACGGTGACGTGAACGAGATCGAACAGCGGCTTTATGACCGCGAAATGGCGAACGCGGATGCCTTGACCGGATTTTTGACCTTCCAGAAGCGCAAAGACCGCAATATTGCCGATTACCTTTCCATGGACGGACGGGCAGGGCAATTTGACGCGATGGTCGAGAACGTAACCCCCGACGGCGCGGCGGAAAAGATCCTCACCCTCTACCGTGAAGGAAAAACCGCCGACGAAGGCGAACTCGCGCCGATCCGTGCCGCTTTGCACGAAGCCGCGGTCAAAAAACTCGGCTACACCGTATCCGACAATCAATAAAAACCGGAGATTGTTTGCTATGAAAACAACAGCCGTTCGTCTTTACGGAGCCATGGATCTCCGTATGGAAACGTTTGAACTTCCGAAGATCACCGAGGATGAAGTTCTTCTGAAAGTCGTTTCCGATACGCTCTGCGCTTCCACTTATAAAGCGGTAAAGCAGGGGACCTCCCACAAGCGAGTTCCCGCGGACATCGCGGAAAATCCCGTCATCATCGGTCACGAAATGTGCGGTGAACTTGTCGAAGTCGGCAAGAACCTTCAGAATGAGTGGAAAGTCGGTCAGAAGATCGTCATTCAACCCGCCCTCAAATTGGAGAGCGGTTACGATCCCGGCTATTCCTACCGTTATATCGGCGGCGATGCCACCTATGCGGTCGTTCCCAAGATCGTCATCGAAAGAGGATGTATGATCCCCTACGAGGGCGAAAACTACTTCAGCGGCTCTCTTGTCGAATCCCTCGGTTGCTCTCTGCGAGGGCTGAAGGGATTCTATCACACGGATTACACCGACTACCGCCGTACCGACGGCGCGAAGAAGGGCGGTAAACTCGCCATCCTCGGCGGTGCAGGCCCTATGGGGATCGGTGCCGTGGAACTCGCCATCGGCTATGCCGGTGTGGGAAAAGTCGTCGTTACCGACCTTGACGAAGCCCGCTTGGACTACGCGAGAAAAAATTGCTCCGCGGAAAAAGCCAAAGCGCGCGGTGTCGATCTCGTCTATCTGAACACCAAGGATATGGAAGATCCCGCGAAAGCGCTCATTGAACTCTCCGACGGCGGATTTGACGACGTGTTCGTTATGGTTCCTGTCCCCGCACTGTTCACGATGGCGGAGCGCATCTGCCGTGAGGACGGATGCATCAACTTCTTCGCCGGTCCCGCGGTACACGAACTTCAGGGTTCTCTCAACCTCTACCGTGTCCATTATGACGGCATCCACGTTGTCGGAACCGCCGGAAGTATCCCCGAAGACACCGTAGATACCATCCGGCTGATCGAGGAAAAGAAGATCGAAACCGGCGGTCTGATCTCTCATATTCTGGGACTTTCCGCGGTTGCCGAAGCCGTGTACGCGATGGAAAAGCCGAGCGGTGCCAAGAAGGTTTGCTACACCTCTCTCGACCTGCCCCTGACCGCGATCGCGGACTTTGAGGAACTCGGCAAAACCGATCCCCTCTTCCGCGAACTCGATAAGATCGTGAAAGCAAACGGCGGTCTTTGGTGTACCGAGGCGGAGAAATACCTCCTCGCCAACGGCCCCCGTCTGAAATAAACCGTTACCGATAAAAGAAAAACGCCCGTTGCGGGCATGGGCGGACTTTCCGACACCCCCGTTTTTCAGCAAATCGAGATCACCTGCACCTTTGACGCTTCGTGGCGCGTCCTGTCTATGGTGACGCGCGAGCGTTACGGCGTGACTCTCGGCATCCTGCACGCGGATCACTGTTCCGCAACGACGACGCAGACCTTTTCTTATGACGGTGCTGCGGTCGATATTTCGGCGTATGACACCTATTTTTCCCGCTACGCGAGCGGAAATTGACCTCGTTGCTTTGCTCTGGTTCGTTTTGTCGGCACCCATACGAAGTTCCGAAAACCAACCGCCGCGCACCTTCTTTGCTATGAAAAAAGCCCGTCAGTGATTTCGCTGACGGGCTTTTTATTATGCGTGAATCAGATGGAATAAGCCTCTGCTTTTGCGAGGACCTCGGCTTTGTACGTGCCGAGAATATTGAATACGGCAAAGACGAAGACGATCGCGACGATCACCTGCACGGCACCGAACCAGGGCAGGACGCCGCCGGTAACGTATAGACTTTCCGTTGCCGATCCTTCGGGTATGAGAGAGGGGTCGATGGGGATCTCACGGATGACGCCGCGCAGGATCACGGAAACTGAGTTTGCCGCCACGGTGAGAGAACCGAGGAGGGCAAGGAAGAGATTTCTTCTTTGGAGCGCACGGTGAAAATCACGGTCTGCACGGCTGTATTTCGGACTTTCCGGAAGTTCTCCCATCGCACGGTAGATGATCGAGCGGAGAACGAAGAATAATCCGACCACAAGGGCAACGCCGAGCGCGCCTTCAATCACGGTGAAGATACGGCACAAGCCGAAAAGTTTGCCGGCTTCCGCGCTTTCGGTCAACTTGTCATAACCGAATCTGTCGAGGAAAATACCGAGCAGGACGTAGTTTCCGAAGCTCTCCGTGGCAAAGCCGACGGCGATCCACTTGATCTGTTTGGCAAGAGGCGAAACCTTCTGCAAGGTGAGAAGTCCGAACAGCGAGAGTACACCGAACATAAACACAGGCAGGGCATCCATACCGGAAATGTTGTCAAGAGGGAAGGACACGGTGAACAGCGAAGCGATACTGAAGGTGATAAACGCGATCTGATACCGTTTCGTTGCCATTCTCGCATCCACGGCGGCTGCGTCGCCTTCGCGCATCCCTTGGAGCGCTTCGTAGAATTTGCCCTCGCGTCTGACGGCTTTCATATAGCGCATCATGAGGACGAAAACGACGATACCGACGGCGGCAACGGCGGCGAACCCGATCACAACGCAGTACGGATAGATTTTCGCGAGGGAATGTTTCGCGGCATCGTTCAGATCCGGATTGGTCAGACGGAGGAATTCCGGCAATACCGAGAACGCCGAGCGCAGACCGAAGAACACGTAGCACAAAGTCTGAACGGTTTCGGGTTTCGTCCGTCCGAACGGGCGGATGAGGGCGAGAGCGTCGGAGCGCTCGCCGAGATAGAACAGACCTTCGAACACGTTTCGGATGAATCCGAAGAGCAGAAGCAGATCGACGACGGCGAAGCAGAGAGCGAACAGAGCGGTCGTATCTCCGGAACCGCCTTTAGCGGCGGCGGAAACCGTGTAAAAGATCGACACCGTCTTGAACAGAGAAACAAATCCGAGTTTGACAGCGGAACGTTTCGCCTCGTCGAAATAGGGACAAATATCTCCGGCTTCCGTCAGCAGGATCGCAAGCGTAAACCATGCGAGAAAATCGGGAAATACGTCTATGACGTGGATCAGCGGGTTCCATAGAACGAGCAGAACGAAGAAAATCCACCCTATATGAATGTTTTTGTCAGGATTTCTCATATCATTTTTTCTTTCTGCGTTTTTCACGCATTTTAGCGATCTTGTAGTCGGTGAGTTCCTTTTCTTTCGCGTCCGCTCTCGCGCGGAAATCGTTGACGAATTTGAATCTCGACGGCTTTTCGGGCATATCCACGTCCTCCGGCATACAGATGGACATATTCGCGCGGAAGAAGGTCAGGGCGTGTAAGATCTGCGCCGCGACGAAAAGCAGAACGGTGACACCCGCGATGACGGCGGTGGTCTTTACGTCGGTACGTTCCGCAACGACGGGAAGTTCGAGGACAGAACACAAAAGAGCAAGTAAAACAGGGAAAACAAGAGTCCGCTCACAGCGGGAAGCGAGCCTCCGGATCCCGACTTCAAGGGCAAGCGACCGTACGCCGAGCAGAGAGAAGATGATCGTCCCCTGAAGTGCCAGATGCCGTGCGATATTGACGGCGACGGCACCGTCCCCGAAGAGGTTTTCGGCACCGAAAAGCGCCGCTCCCTCCGATACGAGTTCGAGTACGCCGATCGCGAGGAACCCAAGCGCGAAGCCGAACGCCCCTCTCATCGGACGGTTGAAAACGCGAAGTTTGTTCAGTCCCCAAAGCAAGAGGATCGCGCAGAGCGCATCCGTGTAGGAAAACCACGAGATATTGAGAAGAAGAATACAGGCGACTGTCAAAACGCCGAATCCCATACCGTTCTCCTTTCTTATTGACGGCGGAAATCAGTTATCCGAGGACTGATTTGCACCGCAGCATTTCTTGTATTTTTTGCCGCTTCCGCAGGGGCAGGGATCGTTTCTTCCGACCTTAACGACACTGACCGGCTTTTTGCGGACGGGCGTTCCGTCGGCAAATCCCGTGTTGATCGGCTTTGCGACCTGCACGCGCTCGGTGGATTGGGTCTTCGGTACGACGGAGAGAACGCCGCGCACGGTGTCGTTGCGGATATCGTCGATCATCGCGTCGAACATATCGCCGCCTTCGATACGGAACATGGCGACGGGATCGCGCTGGGCGTAAGCATTCAGACCGACGGTCTCTTTCAGATCGTCCATGTTGTCGAGGTGTTCCATCCACTTCTTGTCGATGTTTTCAAGGAGAATGATCTTCTCGATCTCTCTCATGGCATCGGCGGGCATATTCTCCGTAGCGGCAAACACTTCATCTTTTTTGTTGTAGATTTCGAGCGCACGGGAAATGATCTTCTCACGGAATTCGTCGCGATCGATCTTTCCGGCTTCTTCCTCGGTGTAGGCGAAGTTCTTCTCGTCAAGCGGAATTCCGAAGTAACGGGACTTGAAGTCCGCGAAATTCCACTCCGCGGGCGCGGATCCGATAGGGAAGCACTCGTCGAAGGCGTCGCCGACCGAGTCCTCGATCATCTTTTCGATCTTTTCTTTCATGGAATCGGCAAAGAGGATCTCACGGCGCTGACCGTAGATGAAGGTTCTTTGCTGGTTCATCACGTCGTCGTACGTGAGGACGTTCTTTCTGCGGGAGAAGTTGTTGGATTCGATTCTTCTCTGTGCGGATTCGATGGAGCCGGAGAGCAGACGCGCGTCGATGACGGTCGTGTCGTCCAGACCGGGTCTTGCGGTCAGTCCCATCAGACGGTCGGAACCGAACAGACGGAGCAGATCGTCTTCGAGAGAGAGGAAGAATCTCGATTCGCCGGGATCTCCCTGTCTGCCGGAACGTCCGCGCAACTGGTTGTCGATACGGCGGGATTCATGGCGTTCCGTACCGAGGATGTAAAGACCGCCTGCCGCGCGGACTTTCTCTGCTTCCGGCGCGATCTCCGCTTTGTGTTTTTCGTAGGATTCTTTGTAGAGTTTTCTCGCTTCAAGTACGGTTTCATCCTCCGTGTCAGCCGTACCCGTCGCGATCACGATGACGGATTCGTCATATCCCGCTTTGCGCAGATCCGCTTTCGCGAGGTATTCGGGGTTACCGCCGAGCATGATATCGGTTCCGCGTCCCGCCATATTGGTGGAAATGGTGACCGCGCCGAAACTGCCCGCCTGAGCGACGATCTCGGCTTCTTTTTCATGCTGCTTCGCGTTGAGAACGTTGTGGGGAATTCCCGCGCGTTTGAGGATCGCGGAGAGTTCCTCGGACTTGTCGATGGAAACGGTACCGACGAGGACGGGCTGTCCTTTTTCGTGGCACGCCTTGATCTGCTCGACGATGGCCATGAGTTTGCCTTTTTTCGTTCTGTACACCGCGTCGTTTCTGTCAATACGGATCATCGGGCGGTTGGTCGGAACTTCCACAACGTCGAGCGCGTAGATCTCGCGGAATTCGTCCTCCTCGGTCATGGCGGTACCCGTCATACCGGAGAGTTTCTTGTACATACGGAAGTAGTTCTGGAAGGTCACCGTAGCGAGCGTGCGGGATTCCTTCTGGATCTTGACCTTTTCCTTGGCTTCGATGGATTGGTGCAGACCTTCGTTGTATCGGCGGCCGGGCATCAGACGTCCGGTAAAGGCGTCGACGATCACGACGTTTCCGTCCTTGACGATGTAGTCTACGTCACGTTTCATAACACCCCACGCACGGATGGCGTTATTGATATAATGATAAAGGGAGTTGTTTTCGGGATCCGCGAGGTTGTCCACGTGGAAGAATGCTTCCGCCTTGGCGATACCGTGCTGGGTGAGGATGGCGGTACGCGCCTTCTCGTCCACGATGTAATCTTCTTCGTAGGAATCGTTGTCCTGCTTGACGTCGAATTCCTTGATGGTGTGGTGGGAAAGACCTCTGACGAATCTGTCCGCGAGATCGTAGAGTTCGGTGGATTTCTGACCGACGCCGGAAATGATGAGGGGAGTTCTCGCTTCATCGATCAGAATGGAGTCCACTTCGTCCACGATGGCAAAGGCGTGTCCGCGCTGAACCATCTTCTCTTTATAAACGACCATGTTATCGCGCAGGTAGTCGAAACCGAATTCGTTGTTGGTGCCGTAGGTAATGTCCGCGGCGTAAGCACGGCGCTTGTCGTCAGCGCTCTCTCCGGCAACGATCAGACCGGTTTTCAGTCCGAGGAAGCCGTAGACCTTGCCCATTTCTTCGCTGTCGCGGGTGGCGAGGTAATCGTTGACCGTAACGATGTGAACGCCGTTTCCGGCGAGGGCGTTGAGGTAGGCGGGAAGGGTGGCAACGAGGGTTTTACCTTCACCGGTTCTCATCTCGGCGATTCTTCCCTGATGCAGGAGGATACCGCCCATCAGCTGAACCTGGAACGGACGTTTGCCGAGAACACGGTCGTCGGCTTCCCGCACGAGAGCGAACGCTTCGGGGAGAATGTCGTCCAGGGCCTTTCCGTCGGCGAGATCGCCTTTGAGTTTATCGGTATATGCGCGGAGTTCCGCATCCGTCATCGCGGAAAAAGTCGGAGCGAGCGCCTCGATCTTCTTGACGGCGGGCATAAGTTTTTTGATCTGTCTTTCACTGTAGGATTTGAAAAGCGACATAATGGGATCCTTTCGGGAATGCGCGGATTTTTTTCTATTGTATCATATCTCGCACAAAAAAAACAGTATTTTTTGTAAAAAAATTAAAATAATTACGAAAAAACTTGACTTTTTTCAAATCCGCGGTAAAATACAAGAGAAAAACTCATAAATCATATCCGAAGGGATATACTGTCAATGAAAAAAATCAATATCGTTTTATACTCTCCCGAAATCCCTCAGAACACGGGCAATATATCGAGGACGTGCGCCGTGACCGGCGCGGCTCTCCATATCATCAAACCGATCGGCTTCGAGATCTCCGATCGCACACTCAAACGCGCGGGACTTGATTATTGGGACAAACTCGACGTTACCTATTACGAAAACTACGAGGATTTCCTCTCGAAAAACCAAGGGGCAAACCTCTGCTTCTTCTCCGCGAAAGGTGTGCATAACTTCACAGAAGTGACCTATCCCGAAACCGTATATCTTGTGTTCGGAAAAGAATCTTCCGGTTTGCCGGAGGACCTCGTCCGCGAGAACCTCGACCGCACCTACCGTATTCCGATGAAGGCGGATTGCCGGTGTCTGAATCTGTCCAACGCGGCGGCGGTGGCGGTCTACGAAGTCCTGCGGCAGAGAAACTTTGACGGACTCAGCTTTGAAGGGAAGTTCGGCGCGGAGTAAAAGGAGGCAAAATGACAAACCTCACTCCCGTGCTTCTCGGACTTGACCTCAATGCCTATTCCGTGGCACTCTCTTTTTATGAAACCTACGGCGTGATCTCTCACGCCTTCGGTCGCTATCCGTGCGGCATCACCCGCTATTCCGGAATCGTGGAATCCCACGTGGTCCCCGATATTCTGGAACAGAAGGGTGTTGCCGCACTTTTGTCTTTTGCGGCGGCGCATAAAGGGGAAGATCTCTTTCTCGTCCCCTGCGGGGATTGGTATCTGCATTTCGTCCTCGACCACAGGGACGCCCTGTCCACGGCGTTCCGTATGTTCCTGCCGGAGAAGACCGTGGCGAAAACTCTGTCCGATAAGTCGGAGTTTTTCGCACTTTGCGTAAAACACGGCATCCCCACGCCGAAAACCGAGATCTTAACCGACCTCGGCGACAAGGACCGCTTCTTCCTCGGCGGGGAGATCGGCTTTCCGTCGGTACTCAAAGCGGCGGACAGTACGGAATATTTCGCCCACCCGCACGAGGGGCAGAGAAAAGCGGATTTCCCAAAAACGCCGAAGGAAGCCGAAGCCGTGCTTGAAAGAGTCTTTCGGAGCGGCTACACAGGCAAGATGATCTGGCAGGAGTATATTCCAGCACGGTCGGCGGAAACCCTCACCGTCTACGCCGATGCGTACTGCCGTGTCCGTTGTGCCGTCCGCGCCAAAGTCCTGCTTGAAGAACAGGCGCCCCGTGCGAGAGGGAATTATTCCGCTTTGCAGAGCTTGCCTCTCGACGGCCTTTGCCGCGATCTTGTGAGATTCACCGAAGCCGTCGGTTATCGCGGTATATGCAACTACGATATTCTCCGTTCCTCCAAGGGAGATTGCGTGCTTGAACTCAACCCAAGACAGGGGAGAAGTTGCGACTATCTTCGCGCCGCGGGGATCTCCCTCGCCTCGCTTTTGGTCGGAGGTGCCGACGGCGTGTATCAACCGGCGAGGTTCACCTACCGGGAGGCGCTTTGGCGTTGTGTCGGCAGAAGTACTTTGCGCCGCCTTTGCGCGCCGGAGGACCGTCAGACGGTCGAAGAACTCGAACGGGAAGGCAAAGTGTTCTCTCCGTTTTCCAATTCGTCGGACCGTGCGCCCCGTCATACGGCATACGTCGCCGTCCACCTTTTGAGACGCGGAAACGCCGTCCGCAAATACGCGAAAGAGGCATTATGAAAACACTCGGAGAACTCTGCACGGCGGGAGGGATTTCCTGTCCCGAAGAATTGAAAAAAGTGCCGGTCTTCGGCATCACAGACCGCGTACAGGACGTGAAATTCGGTTTCCTTTTCGTCGCCTTGAAGGGACATAGAACCGACGGGCTTTTCCTCATCCGTCAAGCAAAGGAAAACGGCGCCGTCGCCGTTCTGACCGACAGAAAAACAGAAAAAACGACGGATTTGCCAATAATGCTTTGCAAAAACGCGCATTTTTGCTCAACAAAGATGCTTTTACACTATTACGGACACCCCGAACGGAAACTGACTCTGATCGGCATCACGGGTACCAAAGGCAAGACCACGGCGGCGTTTGCCGTCGCCGGGATCCTGTCCGCAAACGGCATCCCTGCGGCGACTGTCGGAACGGCAGGAATCGCCTTCGGTGAGGAGGTGCATCCGATCGGAAACACCACCCCTTCGGCGTTCCTTCTCATTCCCGAACTCTCACGGCTCTGCGCCCGCGGTTGCCGTGCCGCCGCGATCGAAATGTCAAGCCTTGGGTTGAAAGACGAACGGCTCTTCGGTCTGCCGATCCCCTATGCCGTTCTGACGGCGATCGGCTCCGATCACCTCGGTGACGGCGGGCATCCGGACTTCGAAGATTATCTTCGTTCCAAGCAAAAACTTTTCACGGATTACGGTGTGAAAACCGCCGCGTTTCTGCAAAACGAACCGTTTGCCGACCGCCTGCTCTCCGGCGTTCAGAACCTTCTTCCTGTGTTGGTATCCGACCTTCCCGCGGCTTCCGGACCGCGCCCCGCACACCGGACCGATGGCGCGTCCGATGCCTTCATTCCGCGAAGCATCACCCCATACGGCACTTGGTTCGGTTTCCGCAATCATGCCTATTTTCTCTCGCTTCCGGGTGCGTTCTCTCTGCTCGACTGCGCCCTCGCGGTCACACTCTGTTCCGCGGCGTTCGGCATCCCTCCCGAAAAATGCCTCCCGCCCCTGTCGCATCTGTCCGTCCCCGGCAGAATGGAAACCTTCGTCCGAGACGGTGTGCGCTATGTGATCGACTTCGCCCACAACGCCATGAGTTTTACCGCTGTCGCCGGACTTTGCCGCAAGCGGACCGGCAGGCTGATTGCCGTGTTCGGCTCGGTCGGGGGCAGGGAATTCGACCGACGGCATGCTCTCTGCCGCAGTGCCGAGCATCTGTTCGATCTCTCCGTTCTCACCGAGGACGACACCGGCACAGAACCCCTCTTTTCCGTTCTTTCGGATATGATCGGCTCGTTCTCCGATAAGACGAAAGTCAAGGTCGTTCCCGATCGCGCGGAAGCGATCCGCTACGCCGTTTCGGCGGCAAAGCGCGGGGATACCGTCCTCCTGCGCGGCAAGGGTTCCGAGAACTTTCAGATCCGAGCCGCCGGAAAGAACCCGGTAACGG